>JBEPXB010000023.1:0-12668 GCA_041642135.1 Halobacteriales archaeon
GACGTCCCGTGGGACGACATCGCGGCGAAGTTCGAGGAGGGCGCGGAGCGCGGAATCGAGGCGGCCGAGGCCGTCGTCGACGTGGACGGGAGAGAGGGGACGGTCACGCTCGACCTCGACGGCACGCGCGTGACAGTCGATCCCCGAGACGGCGTCGAGAAGAACGCCGACCGGCTCTACCGGGAGGCCAAGCGCGTCGCCGAGAAGAGGGAGGGCGCGCTCGAGGCCGTCGAGAACACCCGCGAGGAACTCGCGGAGGTGAAGGCCCGTCGGGACGCGTGGGAGGCGGCGGACGGGGAGGCCGACGACGCAGACGAGACTGACAACGAGGAAGCGCGCGAGGTCGACTGGCTCTCTCGTTCGTCGATACCCGTGCGCCGTGACGAGCAGTGGTACGAACGGTTCCGCTGGTTCCACACCTCGGACGGCTTCCTCGTCATCGGCGGCCGGAACGCCGACCAGAACGAGGAACTCGTCAAGAAGTACACCGAGCGCGGCGACCTGTTCTTCCACGCGCAGGCCCACGGTGCGCCCGTCACGATACTCAAGGCGACGGGTCCGAGCGAGGCCGCACGCGACGTCGACATCCCGGAGTCCTCGCGCGAGGAGGCCGCACAGTTCGCGATTTCGTACTCCTCGGTGTGGAAGGACGGCCACTTCGCCGGCGACGTCTACATGGTAACGCCGGACCAGGTCTCGAAGACGCCCGAACCGGGCGAGTACGTCGAGAAGGGGTCGTTCGTGATCCGCGGGGATCGGACCTACTACGAGGACACACCCGTCGGCGTCGCCGTGGGCATCCAGGTCGAGCCCCTCACGCGTGTGATCGGCGGGCCACCGTCCGCGATCGAGGGACGGGCGGCGACGAGCGTGCGGCTCGAACCCGGCCGGTACGCCCAGAACGACATCGCGAAGAGGATCTACCGCGAGTTCCGCGACCGTTTCGCCGACCAGTCGTTCGTCCGACGGGTCGCCTCGCCCGACCGAATCCAGGAGTTCTGTCCCAACGGCGGGTCGCGGATGGTCGAGGAATGACGGGTTTCGTCCCCCGATAGCGGCGGAACTGGCCTTCACAGGTGCTGTCACGTCTCCCGGAAAGGTTTATACCTCATAGCGCGTCCGGTAGCTGACACATCATGCTAGAAGAAGCCATCAACTATCCGCGGGAGCGCGACGACTGGGTACGGACCGTCGTCATCGGGTCCGTCCTGACGCTGTTCGGGTTCCTCCTGATCCCGGCGATCGCCGTGTTCGGGTACTACGTACGGGTCATCCGGGGAACCATCTCCGGCGAGTCCGAGCCCCCGGTGTTCGACGAGTGGGAGGAGCTGTTCGTCGACGGACTGAAGGCGTTCGTCGTGACGCTCGTCTATATGCTCGTCCCCGCCATCGTGCTCGGGATCAGCGTGGGCGGCCTCGTCGTCGCTGTCATGTTCGGTACTGGCGACGTCGGCTTCGGTGCCTTCCTCGGCGCGCTCGCCGGGTTCCTCGTCTCCGGGGTCATCACACTGGTCTTCTGGTACATCGTTCCGGCCGCCGTGGCGAACGTGGCCAGGACCGGTAACATCGGATCGGGCTTCGCGTTCGGCGAACTCCGACCTGCCCTGCTGAGCAGCACCTACGCCGTGCCGTGGCTGCTGAGCGTCGGCGTCCTCGTCGGTGCCGGTGTCGTCACCGGTATCCTGAACGTGGTCCCGTTACTCGGGTTCCTTCTCGCAATCCCCGTTACCTTCTACGCGACCGTCGTCGCGTTCCGACTCGCCGCGAGCGGGTTCCGGGACGCGACCGGGGTGATCGTCGAGGGTCCCGAGGAGCCAGCCGGACGCCCCTCCGTCTGATCGAGGACGGGATCCCGGAACGACATGTACGGGATCCCGGAACGACATGTTCCGAAACATACATATACTCGTTCGTCGCACATCACGTCATGCTGGGCGAAGCCCTCTCGTACCCGCGCCGTGACGACGACTGGCTCAGGACTCTCCTGATCGGGGGTGTGCTCCTCGTACTGTCCCCGCTCGTCCTGCCGGCTCTCGTGGTCCAGGGCTACCTGGTCCGTGTCCTCCGGGGTGTCATCGACGGCGAGGTGGAACCGCCGGTGTTCGACGAGTGGGTCGAGATGCTGATCGACGGGCTGAAACTCGTCGTCATCCAGTTCGTCTATGGCCTGATCCCCGGTGCGCTGGCGGTCGTCGGGTCACTGGTCGCCGGCTTCGGGGCGTTCGCCGCCAGCCAGGGCGGACGGGCGGGCGCGGGACTCGGGGCCGGTGTCGGCCTGTTCGTGGGGTTGATCTTCCTCCTGGTGTTTCTGCTCGCGCTCCTGGTCGCCTTCCTGACGCCCGCGGCGGTGGCGAACTTCGCCCGCGAGGACGACCTGATGGCGGCGTTCGACTTCGGAACGGTCCGCGAGGTCGTCACGTCCCGGGCCTACCTCGTCGCCGTCCTCTACGCCCTGGCGGTCGGTATCGTCATCGCCGTCGTGGGCGTGATCCTGTCGATCACCGTCGTCGGCGTTCTCCTGCTCGTGTTCGTCGCGTTCTACGGCCAGGTCGCCATCTACTACCTCGTCGCCCGGGGGTACACCGAGGCGCTGGGTATCGACACCGACGCTACGGCGGACGTCGGGACCGAACCGATCGAATAAACCAACCTCCGATAGGTGGGATCCGAGCGGGACGAACCGGAATAGCAGGGCACTTACCCGGCGAGGGTCACCCGACCGTATGCGCATCGCCGAGCGGGAGCGGGTCGAGGGAGGGCGCGAGCGGATCTCGCTCGTCCCGGAGAGCCTCGACGACCTCTGGCACCTCCAGTACGTGCTCGAACCGGGGGACCTGGTCTCGGGCGACACGACCCGCCGGATCCAGCGCAACGACGACCAGCTGCGCGACACCGGCGGCGAGCGCGAGCACCTCTGGGTCGAGATCGAGGTCGACGACGTCGAGTTCGCCCGCTTCGCCAACCGCCTGCGCGTGGGGGGCGTCATCGTCGACTGCTCCCGGGAGGACCAGCTCGGCCAGCACCACACGCTCAACGTCGAGGAACGCGAGGAGGTCACCGTCACGAAGGCCTGGCAGACCGACCAGCTCGAACGGCTCCAGGAGGCCGTCGAGGCGAGCGAGAACCCCGACGTCGCCATCGCCACCGTCGAGGAGGGCGCGGCGTACGTCCACACCGTCGCCCAGTACGGCGTCGAGGAGCGGGCCTCGATCTCCGGGCCTACGGGGAAGGGGGAGTTCGCCCGCCCCCGCAAGGAGCTGTTCGCCGAGCTGGCGACCGTCCTCGACCGGATGGACGTCGAGGCGGTGATCCTCGCCGGCCCCGGGTTCACGAAGCAGGACGCCCTGGGCTATATCCAGGAGAACCACCCCGACCTCGCGGGGAAGGTGACGACGGTCGACACGGCGAGCGTCGGCGACCGGGGGGTCCACGAGGTTCTGAAGCGCGGTGCCGTCGACGAGGTGCAGGCGGAGACACGGATCGCCCGCGAGGCAGAGGCCATCGACGAGCTGATGACCAGGATCGCCGAGGGGGCGAAGGCCGCCTACGGGATCGACGAGGTGGCCGAGGCGGCCGAGTACGGCGCCGTCGAGGAGCTGCTGGTGCTCGACGAGCGGCTCCGTCAGGAGCGGGCCGGCGAGGGGGACTGGGACGTCGACGCGAACGAACTCGTCCGGACGGTCGAGCAGCAGGGTGGCGAGGTGACGGTCTTCTCCGGCGAGTTCGACCCCGGCCAGCAGCTGCGGAACCTCGGCGGCGTGGCCGCGCTGCTCCGCTACCGGCTCAACTGACAGGCGGCGCCTTCCGTGTTCCCCGGGCCGTGACGCCGCGCTCCCGCTCGCGGCCCGGGGTCTCGATCAGGTCACGGGGAGTCTGGTCCCGCTATCGTACTTCAACCCTCGCACCGTCACCGATGTCCCACACCGTCGTCGACCTGCCCCGACGGTACGCACGACGGGAGGAGATCCCCGGTCACCGCCGTCCCTCTACCGAGGTATCCTTATGCCGGTCGCCGTACCACCGGTCGGCATGAACGTCGAACGCCGGAACGAACTGATAGACGCCTACTTCGACGCGCTGGACGAGAACGACTACTCGCTCGTCGAGCCGTACCTCGGGCCGGACCTGACCTACAAGTCCGTGGGCCTCGACGCGCTCCACGGCCCGGAGGGACTCCGGCGGTACTTCGAGGAGCTGCGACCGTTCGCGGGGACCGTCCACGAGGTCGAGAACCGGATGCACTCGGAGAACGGGTCCGCTGCCGAGGGACGGGTCACCGGCGAGCACGAGGGGGAGTCACTCGACACCGGGTTCTGCGACGTCTTCGAGTTCGACGAGGACGAGGAGCACCTCACCCGGATCGTCGTCTACACCAATGCGTAGGGGGTGACCGGATCCGGGCAGTGCCCGGTCAGTTCGCGGCGTCGAGGCCCAGGTCCTCGATGCGGTCGCGGAGCGTAGCCGGGGCCATCCGCTCGTAGGCTCCGGTCTCGACGGGGACCGTCGCCGCGCTCGCCCCCTCCGGGTCCAAGGTACCGCCCGTCGATTCGGCCAGTGCGGAGAGCGCGAGATCCACGCCCGTGTCGAGCGAGAACCCCTCCTCGTACTCCCGTTCGAGGTAGCCGCGTATCTCCCCGGAGTCGCCGCCGATGGCGACGGCCCGCCACTCGTAGGGCGTCCCGGAGGGGTCGGTCTCGAACAGCCGCGGGGTACCGCCGGGACCGCCGTCGACGCCGCCGACCAGGAGCGCCGCGCCGTACGGTCGGGCACCCCCGGTCTGCGTGTACTCCTGGACGTGGTCGGTGACTGCCTTCGTGAGCGTCTGGACGCCGATTGGCTGGTCGTAGCGGAGCCGCTCGACCTGCGCCTCCCGCCGGGCGACGTCGACCAGCCGCCGTCCGTCGGCGGCGTGGCCGGCCGTACCGATGCCGACGTGCGCGTCGGCCTCGTGGATCTTCTCGACGCTCTCGGGCACCTGGAGCGGTGACCGGGTGCGTCCGGCGGCGGCGAGCGCCACCCCTTCGGGCGTGCGGACGCCGACCGTCGGCGACCCGCGCTTGACGGCCTCGCGGGCGTACTCGACCTGGTACAGCCTGCCGTCCGGGGAGAAGATGGTGATCCCGCGGTCGTAGGCCTGCTGCTGGTTCCCCTGCATCAGTTCGCCACCTCCTCGTCCCCGACGACCGCCGCGGCGGTGTCGTACTCCCGCAGGTCGACCCCCTCGGCCGTGATCCGGGCGACGACGAGCCCGTTCCCGGAGGCGGTGTCGCGCTCGCTGGCCGCGGCGACGGCGTCGGCCGCGAGTCGGGCCGCCGACCCGACGTCGGCGTGAGGGTCGTACCGGCCCTCGATGGCCCCGATGGCGACCTGCGTCCCCGACCCCGTCGCGCCGTACTCGTCTTCGAGGACGCCCCCGGCGGCGTCGAGCTGGAACAGCCTCGGACCGTCGGCGTCGACCCCACCCAGGAGCGGCGAGACCGGCAAACCCCGGAGCGTGTTCCCGGCGCCCGTCGCGAGCGCGTCCATCGTCATCGGTTCGCCCCGCCGGGTCTCGTAGAGCCGGCCCTGTGCCCGGAGCTGTCGAGCGTACGCCTGTGCGCTGCCGACCGACCCGGAGAGGGTGATCGCCGCCGTCGGATGGACCTGTTCGATCTTCACCGTTCGCTTGTTCGAGACGAACCGACCGCCGAGGCTGGCCCGACGGTCGGTCGTCAGGACCACGCCGTCCGCGGCGACGAGACCCACGGTCGTCGTGCCGGTGCTGTACGTCTGCGCCTCGCCCGCCGAACCCCCGCCGGCCAGCGGGTCGTGCTGTCCGATCATCGACGATCGGTACGGGTCTCGCGGAGATATATGTTGGCTAAAATATATTTTAGCCGGTGCGCGGTCCGGGGCCGATCCCGGGGCGCTCGGCTCGATCGACCCAGGTCCTGACACGATGCCCGGGTGAGTTGGGTTCACAACCCTTTTCGACGCGTTCTCCCAACCCAGACCATGGACGAGAACGACGTCCTCGACCTGCTCTCGTCGGTCGAGGACCCGGACCTGGAGGGAGACATCGTCTCGCTCGGGCTGGTGAACGACGTGGAGGTGTCCGACGGAACGGTGAGCGTCGACCTCGCGCTGGGGGCGCCGTACTCACCCACCGAGACGGCCATCGCCGAGGAGGTGCGTTCGCTCCTGGCCGAGGAGGGCCTCGAGGTCGATCTGTCGGCCAGCGTCGACCGTGGCCTCTCGCCCGAGGAGGACGTGCTCCCGGACGTGAAGAACCTGATCGCCGTCGCGTCGGGCAAGGGCGGGGTCGGCAAGTCGACCGTCGCGGTGAACCTCGCCGCCGGGCTCTCGCAGATGGGCGCCCGCGTGGGCCTGTTCGACGCGGACATCTACGGGCCGAACGTCCCGCGGATGCTCGCGGCCGACCAGGGCCCCACGGTCACCGAGGACGAGACGATGCGCCCGCCGGTGAAACACGGGATGAAACTGATGAGCATGGCGTTCCTCCTCGGCCAGGACGACCCCGTCATCTGGCGGGGGCCGATGGTCCACAAGGTCCTCACGCAGCTCTGGGAGGACGTCGAGTGGGGAGCGCTCGATTACATGGTGATCGACCTTCCTCCCGGAACGGGCGACACCCAGCTGACGATGCTCCAGTCGGTGCCCATCTCGGGGGCCGTGGTCGTCACGACGCCACAGGAGGTGGCCGTCGACGACGCCCGCAAGGGGCTCCGGATGTTCGGCAAGCACGACACGCCCGTCCTGGGCATCGTGGAGAACATGTCCGGGTTCCGGTGTCCGAACTGCGGCGAGGAGCACGACCTCTTCGGGAGGGGTGGCGGCCGCGAGTTCGCAGAGGAGAACCGGATGCCCTTCCTGGGCGAACTCCCGCTCGACCCCGCGGTTCGGGAGGGCGGTGACTCGGGTGAGCCGATCGTCCTGCAGGAGGGCGAGACGGGCGACGCGTTCCGCGAGTTCGTCCGGGAGGCCGCGGACATGCAGGGTATCGTCCACCGGCGACGGGTGTCCGACGGGGCGAGCGCACGGCGATGACCGATAGCGACGACGGGACGCCGGGGCCGGACCCCGAGCGGGCGGCGTTCCTCCGCGAGGTCGCCGAGGAGGTACGCGGCGAGAGCTCCGAGAGCGAGCACGTCGCGGCCATCCTCTACCGGGTGTCGGACCTGTACGACCCCGACGAGGAGACGAGCCCCGAGGACATCTACATCAGCGTGCGGAACGTCCTCCGCATCAAAGAACGGGGGACCCTAGAGCGAGACCGGGACTGATACGGACGGTCGTCGTCCGCTACCGGCGATCGCCGTCCCTGCGGGCGACCACCGGTAGACCGTTGGGACCGTCCGTATCAGGTCGTGCAGTACTCGATCGCGTCGCGGACGGCCTCCCGCCGGCCGATGAACGTCAGGTGATCCCCCGACTCGATCGTGTCGTCGGGGTGGGGCAGTCGGTTGGTCCCCTCGCGGCCGATCAGGGCCACGTGACACCCCTCCGGCAGTTCCTGAGTCAGTTCCGAGATCGTCTTGCCGACGTGGTCCCCCGAGGTGACCTCGATCTCCTGAACGTCGCCGTCGCGGTCGAGCTCCGTCATCCACTTCGAGATCCCCGGCCGCTCGATGACGTTGTCCATCGACCACGCGACCGACATCGAGGTCGAGATCGCCTCGATATCGAGGTCCTCGAACGCGTCGAGGTTCGACGGCTCGGTCACACGGGCGACGACCGTCTCGACGCCGTACGTGTTCCTCGCGAGCTGTCCGGCCAGGAGGTTCGCGTCGTCGTCCCTCGTCGCCGCCGCGACGATCCTCGCGTTCTCGATGCCGGCCCGCTCGAGCACCTCCCGCCGGGTTCCGTCCCCGTTGTGAACGGCGAACCCCCTCCCTCGCAGGTCTTCGACGACCCGGTCGTCACTCTCGACGATGACGACGTCCTCCCCTCTGCTTTCGAGTCGTTCCGCGAGCTCCCTGCCGACACGTCCTCCGCCGATGATGACAGCCCGCATCGGGATCACGTCGAGCACCTGTGCGATGTGACGGGCCAGGCCACCTTGAAACACGACGGTGACGAAGATGACGAGGAAGACCGTGCCGACCAGTGTCGTCGCCGTCCTCGGGTCCTGTGGCTGGAGTTCGAGCGCGAAGAGGGTGGCGACGCTGGCCGGGATGATCCCCCGCGGACCCAGCGAGCTGACGAAGAGCCGTTCGCGAAGGGTCAGTCGCTCGCCGGCCGTACAGAGGAGGACGACTGCCGGCCGGACGACGGCCGCGATGGCGACGACGGCGACGACCCCCCCGGCCCCCAGCGCGAGCAGGTCCCCGAGCGAGAGCAGCGACGCGAGGGTGACGAACACGAACGAGATGACGAGGAGCGAGACGTCGCCCTTGAACTGCTCGATGGTGTCCCGATAGGGGATGTCCGCGTTTCCGAGGAGGAACCCACCCGTTGCGACCGCGGCGATCCCGGCTTCCGAGGCTCCGAACTCGGCCCCCAGCGTCTCCGCGATCCCGTACATCGCCAGCGACGAGACGAGGACCATGAGGCGGGCGTTCTGTGGTGCGTTCTCGACCGCCTGCGTGCCGTATCGGAGGACGAGCCACAGGCCCGCCGCGACCGCCGCTCCCACGAGGATCCCGAGTCCGAACCGCAACGCGAACTCCCGAACGAGGGTCGGGACCCCACGCGACCCCAGCAGGACGTACTCGAACATGACGATCGCCAGGATGGCTGCCGTGACGTCGTTGACGACGCCCTCGGTTTCGAGCGTCGAGGCGACGCGTTCGCGGACGGGGACCACGTTCATGATCGGGGTGATCACCGTGGGACCCGTCGCGATGAGCAGCGACCCGATCAGGAACGCGAGGTCCCACGGCACACCGAGTGCGTATCGAACGGTGACGGCCGTTCCGACGAGCGAACCGAGGGCGCCGAGCGTGATCAGTCGGAGCGTCTCTCGGGGCGCGCCGCGAACCCGTTCGATACGCAGGTGGAACGCCCCCTCGAAGACGATGACGGCGACGCTCAGACCGACGATGGCCTGGAGGGCGTCCCCGAAGACGGCCGGCGTGATGAGGGCAAGCCCCTCCGGCCCCACGAGGACGCCAGCGAGGATCAGGAACACCACACTGGGGACCCGCAGCCGGTCGGCGAGCACCTGCGAAGCGACACCCAGCCCCGTGATCGTCACGACGACACCGATGAGTTCCACCGCGGCAGTCATACGACGGTCTCGGTCTCACCCCGGCACGGGCCGGCACCGTCCGGGGTAGTCCCGCAGTCACGGCACTCGTGAGGCGCCGCTTCCCGCCCCGGCCGGCGCTCGCGATCGTGCGCGAGCAGGGGCGTGGGCTCCGATATCACCGCTCGGAGCCCCCGGAGGTCGATCCGCCGAGGCCCTGGAGCGGTCGTTCGCCGTCGGGCCGATAGTCGGTGTCCGTGTCGGGCATGACCGTGATGGGCCGCTTTCGCTTCCGGACGTCGGAGGGGGAGTACATCTATCTACTCGTTTCACACCGGCGGCGCTCCCCGTCCACGGAACGCGCGGTCGGTGCCGGCGGTGGCCTGGTCGCTGGGCCGGATGGAGCGACGGTCCGCCGGTACGAGATGCCGTCTCATGGTCGCGTGCATCCGGTGTCCTTAAGTGCGCCGCCGGGTTCGTTGTGAGTGCGTTGAATGCAGGGGCACGGGCCCCGAGTCCGAGAGGGCGACGATACCAGACCGCGTGTCGTGGTAGCCAAGCCTGGCCCAAGGCGCTGGGTTGCTAACTCAGTGGCGTAATGCCCCCGGGGTTCGAATCCCCGCCACGACGCTGACACACGAGACATGAGTGCAGAAGAACCGGAACCAGACGAGGAAGAGGAGGACATCCGATACTTCGTCCGCATCGGCCAGACCGACCTCGACGGCACGAAGAGCGTCGAGCGGGCCCTGTCGGACATGAACGGCATCGGCCGTCGGGCCGCCCGCATCATCGCCGAGAAGGCCGGCGTCGACCGCCGAGCCGTCTTCGGCAAACTCGACGACGACACCATCGAGGATATCGTCGCGGGCGTCGAGGCCTACGCGGACGAGGTACCGGACTGGATGACAAACCACCGCAACGACTTCTTCACCGGCGAGGTCACCCACGAGACCGGGAACGACCTCGAGATGTCCCGCCGACAGGACATCAACCGGATGCAGATGATCGACTCCTACAGGGGCGTCCGCCACAAGCGCGGGCAGAAGGTCCGCGGCCAGCGGACGAAGTCCACCGGACGCTCGGAGGGGACCATCGGCGTGAACGTCGAGGCGATCAAGGAACAGGCCGAGGAGGAGGCGGAGACTGAGTAATGCCACTCGGAAGCAACACGAAGCTCTACGAGACCCCGAACCACCCCTTCCAGGGCGAGCGCATCGCCGAGGAGGGGGACCTGGTCGGGCGGTACGGGCTGAAGAACAAGGAGGAACTCTGGCGGGCGCAGTCCGAACTGCGGGGCTACCGGCGCGAGGCCCGACGGCTGCTCGGGCAGGTCGCGACGGACGAGCTCGTCCAGCAGGAGACCGAGCAGTTCCTCGCGCGGCTCGTCCGGCTCGGCGTCCTCGACGAGGGTGACGGTCTGGACAACGTGCTCGGACTGGACGTCACCGACGTCCTCGAGCGGCGGCTCCAGACGGTCGCCTACCGGAAGGGGCTGGCCAACACGACCCAGCAGGCCCGCCAGTTCATCGTCCACGGTCACGTGACCGTCGACGGCGCACGGGTCACCCGTCCATCCTACACCGTCGAGGTGGTCGAGGAGGACAGCCTGGCGTTCGACGAGCGGAGCCCGCTCGCGGACGACCTCCACCCCGAACGCGCGGAGGGTCAGCGATGAGCGCCGAGGGGAACGACGAACGATGGGGGATCGCCCACGTCCACGCGTCGTTCAACAACACGATCATCACGGTGACCGACCTGACGGGCGCGGAGACCATCGCGAAGTCCTCGGGCGGTTCGGTGGTCAAACAGAACCGCGACGAGGCCTCGCCGTACGCGGCCATGCAGATGGCCGAGACGGTCGCCGAGGAGGTCAAGGCCGCCGGTATCGAGGGCCTGCACGTCCGCGTGCGCGGCCCCGGTGGCAACCAGCAGAAGAACCCCGGCCCGGGCGCACAGGCCACCATCCGGGCGCTCGCCCGCGCCGGCCTCGAGATCGGCCGCATCGAGGACGTCACGCCGATCCCGCACGACGGGACCCGGGCGCCGAAGAACAAGGGGTTCTGAGATGAGCGAGGCGTTCGAGGTGGAGTTCATCGACCGCTCCGACCGGAAGGCCCGGTTCCTCGTCCGCGGGGCGACCCCGGCGTTCGCCAACGGCATCCGCCGGGCGATCATCGCCGACGTCCCGACGATGTCGATCGACACCGTCCGGATGATCGAGAACTCGTCGGTGATGTTCGACGAGCAGATCGCGCTCCGCCTCGGGCTCGTCCCGCTGACGACCCCCGAGGACGAGTTCCGCGAGGGCGAGTCGGTCACCCTCGCGCTCGACGTGACGGGCCCCGAGACCGCGTACTCGGGGGACATCGTCACCTCCGAGCCGCTGGTGAGACCCGCCGACGAGAACATCCCCATCATCGAACTGAAGGAGGGTCAGCGGCTCGAACTCGAGGCCGAGGCCGTCATGGGCCGCGGCAAGGACCACGCCAAGCACCAGGGCGGCGTGGCCGTCGGCTACCGTCACCTCCAGCGGGTGGAGGTCGTCGGCGACAGACCCGAACACGCGGCCGACGAGCCGAACGTCCTCCGCGGCGTGATAGAGGAGCGCGCGGCGGAACACGCCGCGCCCGGGTCGAGCGGCGAGGAGCCGCGAGACGGCGAGCTGATCCCCACCGAGGAGTTCGACCACGACCTCTCGAAGCGCTACCCCGGCAAGGAGGTCGAGGTCCACGACGTCCCCGACGCGTTCGTCTTCCACGTGGAGACCGACGGCTCGATGGACGTCGAGGACCTGGTCCTCCGGGCCGTGGACACGCTCCACGCCCGGGCGGACGAACTCGAACAGGCCGTCCAGCTGTAAGGAACCACGCGCAATGTACACCCGTCACCCCACCGCCTCCGTCGACGCCGCCACCGCACGCGCGGACGGCTCCGGAGCCGGCACCGACGCCCGCCCGGCCGCCAGCGACGCGACCCGTCGCGGCGGTACCGAGCCCGGGACCGAAAGGGGTAAGACGGGCCGAACTGAACGACGGAGTGCGCGCAGGGATAGCCAAGTCAGGCCAACGGCGCAGCGTTCAGGGCGCTGTCCCATAGGGGTCCGCAGGTTCAAATCCTGCTCCCTGCATTTTTCGGCTCGCCCGCACGGGAGAGCCGTGAAAATGCACACGGACAGGTTTGAGCCTCGGGAGGCGCGGAGCGCCACCCGGCGGTTCAAATCCTGCTCCCTGCACTCCGATCCTCACATTCACACCAATACCAACAGCAATGAGTAGCAAGACGAACCCACGTCTCGCCGACCTCATCGCCGACCTGAAGGCAGCGAGCCGGAACGGCGGCGGTGCCGTGTGGGGCGACGTCGCCGAGCGGCTCGAGAAGCCCCGGCGCACCCACGCGGAGGTCAACCTGGGCCGCATCGAGCGGTACGCACGCGAGGACGAGACGGTCGTGGTGCCGGGCAAGGTGCTCGGCTCCGGGG
>JBEPXB010000024.1:0-12249 GCA_041642135.1 Halobacteriales archaeon
CTGCGGATACTGTTTCGCGGACTAGGTATTGAATCTTTCCCTCGTGAAGACCGGTCTCTCGGACGGTGCCCCCTTTCTCGTCCCGTTCCACTCGAAACGAAGGGGTGGGGGGGTCCCCACGTGAACGTGGCAGTCGAAGCATGTCCGTGGTGGCCGAACGGTCCCCGGACGCGAACCCGGGATGGTCCGCTGCATCCGGAGGGAGTTCCGGTCCTCTGGTCGGCCTCGTCCCGTGGATCCCGTCCCCTCGTCGGTCGACGGTGCGAACCCGATACGCGTCCGTCACGAACCGGATCCGAGCCCGTAGCACCATAGATCCGAGTCGCTCACCGGTGCCGAGCCCAGGGCGAACTCGCCCCGCTTCCGTGCTCTCCGGATCTCTCGCGTCGGACTCCGTCCGATTTCGTACCGAGGGGTCGGTCGGATCCGACACTGGTGGGGGAGGGTCTGATGGGGTGGCGGTCCGCTCCGATCCGCTCCCCACCACTCCGTGGACGAGGGGAGTGGTTCGTGGACGACCGTAATGTTTAATACGCTATCCACCACCGGTTCTTTTGCATCAGGTGGACAGCGGAAGCCGATCGCGTGGCCGAAAACAGCCGTTCTGAACGGTCAGCACGCCGATCTCGACCGGGAGAGCCTGACTTCCACACGAAACACAGGGGTGATCCACGGACAATGATGTACGTTCCACACGAAACGAAGGGGGTCGCCGGAGCTCCATGAACGACCCCGACGCGAGCACGGACGACGGACCGACGGGCGACGGGGTCGGGGACTCCCGCTCGGACTCGAGTCCCGACGGGGACCACGGTGCCGAGGACGTGCTGACGGGGGATCAGGCCCCCGAGACAGGTCCTTCCTCCCGGGACGCGGGTGGGTCCCCCCCGACCGCCGACGGGGCGGGTTCGTCGGCCGGGAGTTCGTCGACCGAGAGGTTCACCACGGACGAGGCCGGACGGACGGGGAGCGACGCCGACGAGGCCGGCGACGGTGCGGGATCGGACATCGACATCGAGGAGTTGATCCTCGACGACGGTGCCGAGGAGCCCGACGAGGCCTCGCGGGGACTGTTCGACGACCTCCTCGAGGGCGAGCCCATCTTCGAAAACAAGGAGGTTCTCCGGCCGTCATACACGCCTCACCGACTCCCCCACCGCGAGGAGCAGATCAACAACATGGCGACGATCCTCGTGACCGCGCTCCGCGGTGACACCCCCTCGAACATCCTCATCTACGGGAAGACCGGAACCGGCAAGACCGCCAGCGCGAAGTTCGTCAGCGAGGAGCTCGAGTCCACCTCGAAGAAGTTCGAGGTCCCCTGCGAGGTCGAGTACATCAACTGCGAGGTCACCGACACCCAGTACCGCGTGCTCGCCCAACTCGCCAACAAGTTCATCGACAAGAACGAGGCGGTGGTCGAGGACCGGCTCGAGGAACTCCGGGAGGTCGAGGGCCGCCTCGACGACCCCGACGAGCCCGCACCGCTCGCCGGGACCGAGTTCGACTGTGAGGGGGACCTCGGCGACCGGCTCGACGAACTCGAGACCGACCTCGACGGGTTCGAGCCCGTTCCGATGACCGGCTGGCCGACCGACCGGGTCTACTCGACGTTCTTCGACGCGGTCGACTACCACGAACGCGTCGTCGTCATCATGCTGGACGAGATCGACAAACTCGTCGAGAAGTCCGGCGACGACACGCTGTACAACCTCTCGCGGATGAACTCCGAACTCGAGAACTCCCGGGTGAGCATCATCGGTATCTCGAACGACCTCAAGTTCACCGACTTCCTCGACCCACGGGTCAAGTCGAGCCTCGGCGAGGAGGAGATCGTTTTCCCGCCGTACGACGCCACGCAGCTCCGGGACATCCTCCAGCAGCGCGCCGACGTCGCGTTCAAAGAGGGCACCCTCTCGGAGGACGTCATCCCGCTGTGTGCCGCGTTCGCCGCCCAGGAACACGGCGACGCCCGTCGGGCGCTCGACCTCCTCCGGACCGCGGGCGAACTCGCCGAGCGCGACCGCACCGACACCGTCGAGGAGAACCACGTCCGCCAGGCCCAGGAGAAGATCGAACTCGACCGCGTGGTGGAAGTCGTCCGCACCCTCCCCACCCAGTCGAAACTCGTCCTCTACGCGACTATCCTGCTCGAGAAGAACGGCGTCCACAACATCAACACGGGCGAGGTGTTCAACATCTACAAGCGGCTCTGCGGGGAGGTCGACGCCGACGTGCTCACCCAGCGCCGCGTGACGGACCTCATCAGCGAACTCGATATGCTCGGGATCGTCAACGCCGTCGTCGTCTCGAAGGGGCGCTACGGCCGCACGAAGGAGATCTCGCTCTCCGTGCCGATCGACGAGACCGAGGCGGTCCTCCTCTCGGACTCCCGGCTCGACGAGATCGAGGACGTCCAGCCGTTCGTCCAGAGCCGGTTCGATAACTAACAACCACTTTTTGCACGGGGGCCTCACTTCGTTCGGCCCCCGGCAAAAACGTGGGGAAAAAGGCGCGCCTCGTTCCAGTGGTCGGCCTCGCTTCGCTCGGCCTCCCGTAGTCACTCGGCGCGGGTGAGTGTACTAGCCCTTCCGCACGGGTTTCGTTTTGTTAGACGGTGACGGTCGTTCCGGGGTCGCTATCGCGGCTCTGGCTGTTCGTCGGTCGGCTCGGGTCGCTCGTTCTTTGTCACGCCCACGCGCACGAGGCGTTCGCCGGGGTCGCTCGGGTGTCGAACGCCGTTCCGGTCGGAGCGGTCGGAGCGGTGGGTTCGGCCGTGGTGGGTCCGATGCCCGCATCGACCGTCCCGGGCGCGAACGGCCCGGTCTGTGAGGCCCACAGGCGGATGTTCCCGAGCCAGGGGATGCGGAACTCGGCGGTGCCGACGACCCACGCCGGTTCCACGGGGTCGGAGAGGCCGCTCACCTGGTCGTAGCGGCGGTTCGTCCGCTCGTTGTCCCCCTTCGTGATGAACCCGGCGTTCGGTGCCGGGCAGTTCTCCATGGCGGCACAGCTCCCGGCGCTCCCGACCGCCTCCGGGTTGACCTCCACGGCCTTGTCGTACCAGTTCTCGCTCTCGTTGACGTAGAACATCGCGCGGTGGATGATGGGGGTCGTCCGGCCGTTCCCGTCCGGCTCGTAGACGATGACGTCGCCGGCCATCCCGAACTTCCGGTAGCCAGTCCGCTCGCCGGCCCGGTGGGTGACGACGCCGGTGTCCTCGTAGGCGGCGTCCGGGGGGAAGCGTCCCTCCTCCATCACGAACACGAGGTCGCCGGTCTTCATGTGGGGGTACATGCTCGGGGACTCGACGGCGACCATCGGCGGCCAGAGGCCGCTGACCGCGAAGAGGACGAGCCCGACCAGCAGCACCGCGAGGACGCTCGAGAGCACCTCGCGCACGTACGCGACGACCCCGCGATCCGTCTCGAGGAACCACCGGACCCACTCCCGTGGGGTTCGGCCGTCCCCCGAGCCGTCGATGTCGACCGCCGCGTCTCGGGGGTCCGGTCCGGGGTCCCGGTCCGACCCGGGGCCGCCGTCGGGCTCGCTCATCACCACGTACCACCGCCGGCAGGCGTTTGAACGTTCTGACTCCGACCAGTGACGAGCCTGCCGATCCCGGCCGGTTCACCGCCGTTCTCTCGCATCGCGTCCCGACCGTCCCGACCGCTCGGTCCCGCTCTCCGCCACGCTTTTCTCGGGCCCGCTCCTGCCTCGGTTGTGCCACTCGAAGCGCCGGCACGGGTCGCCCGAGGGCTGGCGACCCGCGGGTACAACGCCGAGCGCGAGGCGGTGACGCTCATCGCCGACACCCCGGACCCCCGCGCCACCCTCGAACGCGTCGTCGAGACCGTCCCCGAGGACGCCCTCAAGGTGACCGCGGCGCACGTCCGGTCGGTCCTCGACGAGCGGCCACCCGCGCCGGACCCGACGACGACGCCGTCCGACGGGCCGCTCGCGGATGCCGACTCCGGGGACGGCCAACCGGCCACCGCAGACCCCTCCGTTGCCACCACAGACCCCTCCGTTTCAACTGGAACCGATCCGGCAGAGGGCGGTACGGGGCGAGGCGTTCCACCTGAAACAAAGGGGTCTGGGCCCGTCGACGGGAACCCCGGGATCCCCGAAGGGGACGGGACGGGTTCAGAGGGCGGGCTCACCGAAGGTGCCGAGCGGACGCCACCGAACGAGGCGAGGCCGGGGACGGGAGGCGGTTCGACACCGTCGGCGGGCACCGCCGGACGTTCGGGTCCCGAGAGCGACGCTCCGGCGGCCGGGAGCGAGGCCCCGTCGGGGTTCGTCCGCGAGGTGGACCCCTCGCTTCGGTCGGTCGAGGTGAGTAACGACATGACGGGCCGTTCGACGGGGACCGGCGAGTACCGGGACTTCGTCCGGACGTTCCGCGACCGCTACGACCGGCTCTCGGCGAAGCTCCGCGGCCGGGTCACCCACCGGCCCGCAGAGTCGCTGCAGGCCGCACCGGGCGGGGGCGAGGCGGGAATGATCGGGATGGTCAGCGACGTCCGCTCGACCGCGGGCGGTCACTGGCTCGTCGAGCTCGAGGACACGACCGGCGTGTTTCCCTGCCTCGTGATGAAGGACAAGGGGATCGCCGAACTGGTCGACGAACTGCTCCTCGACGAGGTGGTCGCGGTCGAGGGGAGCCTGAGCGACGACGGCGGGATCCTGTTCGTCGACTCGCTACACTTCCCCGACGTCCCGCGGACGTTCCGGCCGAAGACCGCCGACCGACACGTCCGGGCCGCGCTCGTCTCGGACGTCCACGTCGGCTCCCAGGAGTTCATGGCCGACGCCTGGTCGCGGTTCGCCGACTGGCTCCACACCGAGGACGCCGCCGAGGTGGAGTACCTGCTGCTCGCCGGCGACATGGTCGAGGGAGTGGGAGTGTACCCGAACCAGGACGAGGAGCTCTCGATCGTCGACATCTACGAGCAGTACGAGGCGTTCTCGGAGCACCTCAAGGAGGTGCCGGGAGACATCGAGATCGTGATGATCCCGGGGAACCACGACGCGGTCAGGCTCGCCGAACCACAGCCGGGGTTCGACGAGGAGCTCCGGGAGATCATGTCGGTCCACGACGCCCGCGTCGTCTCGAACCCCTCCACGGTCACGGTAGAGGGGGTCTCCGTACTCATGTACCACGGCGTCTCGCTCGACGAGGTCATCGCCGAACTCCCCGAGGAGAAGGCCTCCTACGACCACCCGCACCGGGCGATGTACCAGCTCCTGAAGAAGCGCCACGTCGCCCCGCAGTTCGGCGGTCACACCCGGATCGCCCCCGAGGAGAAGGACTACCTCGTCATCGACGAGGTGCCCGCGATATTCCACACCGGGCACGTCCACAAGCTCGGGTGGGGGAAGTACCGGAACGTGCTCGCGGTCAACTCCGGGTGCTGGCAGGCCCAGACGGCCTTCCAGAAGTCCGTCAACATCGACCCGGACCACGCGTTCGCGCCGGTGGTCGATCTCGACACCCTGGAGCTGACGGTGTACGACTTCAATTAACGCACCACTTTTTGCACCTCCCTCGGGACGCTTCGCGGCCCTCGGTCTGCATGGCGGCTCCGCCGCCACCTCAAAACGTGGGGAAAAAGGCGCGCCTCGCTCCAGCCGCGAGCCTCCGGCTCGCGTTAGTCGCTCGGCGCGGGTGAGCGGGCTAGCCTCTCCGCAGAAGGTAATCCCGTTTGGCGGTTACGACGTAGCCTCGCTGCCGCCCTCCCACGGTACGGGAGTCGGGTAGCCGTGGATCCGAGTGATCCATCGCTACGTCACGAAGGTTCAAGTACCGGAACGGGACCATCGCCGTCGTGGCCTGAGGAGAGCCGCCGGGCGGCCGGGACGGGAGCGTGACACACCGCCCGGTGGGACGGAAGCGTGTCGCCTGTACGCCAGAACGAGGACGCGAGCCGCTGATCCTCAGCGTAGGGGAGAGCCCTTCGAAGCGGAGCCGAGAGAGCCGACGGGGACCGCGTCGCGGGTCAGGTGTTCGGCGTCGCCTCCAGCCGATACCGGATCGTGGGTGTCCCGTCGAACACGGGTCCGGTCCCCCGGTTCTCGAAACCGGCGGCCTCGGCGACCCCCTGGAGCTCCTCGTCCTCGCCGGTGACCAGCATCTCGACGGTCATCCGCTCGTTGCGCGCGAACCGGCACGGCTCCTCGAGCAGGCGCTCCTCGGCACCGACGGTGCCCTCGAGCTGTGTCACGTGGACCGTGTCCCGCTGGGCGTCGAAGCTGACGAACCCGAGCACGTCCCCGTCGTCCTCGGCGACACGGACGGTCCGGTCGTGGACGAGGTTCCGCATCACGTCGGTCGGGGTGTTCGTCAGCTCGGCGAGCCGCTCGGCGTCCGCCTCGACCGCGTCCCGCACGTCCATACCGGCCCTGTGAGCCCCAGCGGATTAAACCCCGCGCGCGGTCGGTCCACCGGAGCCCGACATCGGCCCCGGTACCCTCCCCGGACCGGAGGGACACAGTTAACCGGGGGGACGGGGTAGCCGGCTACATGAACGCGGAGACGCACGGGAGCCGCGGTGGGGTGAGACGATGCGGGTGATCGCCAAGTTCGGCGGCACGTCGCTGGGCAACGGCGAGCGGGTGAACCGCGCGGCGGACTCCGTCGCCGCCGCCGTCGAGCAGGGCCACGAGGTCGGGGTCGTCGCGAGCGCGATGGGCTCGACGACGGACTTCCTGCTCGACGCCATCACGTTCGAGGCCCAGGACGCCGACGAGGCCGAGATCGTCTCGATGGGCGAGCGGACCTCGGTCCGGATGCTGAAGGCCGCCCTCTCGGCGCGGGGTGTCGACGCGGTCTTCCTCGAACCCGGCTCCGAGGACTGGCCGGTCATCACCGACGAGCACGGCGAGGTGGACGTAGAGGAGACCCGCAAGCGAGCCCAGGCCGTCGCCGAGGCGTACCTCTCGAAGGGGATCGTCCCGGTCATGACTGGGTTCCTCGCCCAGGACCACGCCGGAAACGTCACCACGCTCGGGCGCGGCGGCTCGGATACGTCAGCCGTGATGCTCGGGAAGTACATGGACGCCGACGAGGTGGTGATCGTCACTGACGTCGAGGGGGTCATGACCGGCGACCCGCGGGTCGTCGAGGGGGCCCGGAACGTCGGTGAGATCACCGTCGACGAGCTCCGGAACCTCTCGTTCCGCGGGGCGGAGGTCGTCGCCCCCTCGGCGCTCTCGTACAAAACCGGCGATATGAACGTCCGTGTGGTCCACTACCAGCACGGCGATCTGCTCACCGGCGGAACCAGGATCGAGGGGCAGTTCGAGAACCTCATCGACCTCCGCGAGGGGAAACTCGCGTGCATCACTGTCGCCGGACGGGCCATCCGGAACACGCCGGGGGTGCTGGCGAGGCTCTCGACCGCGCTGGCCGACGCCGACATCAACGTCGACGCCGTCGCGTCCGGACTCGACTCGATCACGTTCTACATCGACACCGACGTCTCACAGGAGGCCGAAACCGTCCTCCACGACACCGTCGTCGGGAGCGACACGCTCTCGTCGGTCACCGTCGAGGACGACATCGCCGTCATCCGGGTCACCGGCGGCGAGATCCCGAACCAGCCGGGCGTCCTCCGGAAGATCATCGACCCGCTCTCGGACCAGCACTTCACCCTCCACGACGTCATCACCTCGGCGACCAGTATCGGCGTCTTCGTCGACTGGGACGACCGAGAGGAGGCCCTGCGGATCGTCCAGCAGGAGTTCTAAGCGGGACTCGGTGAGAGACGGAACGACTGCGGCCGACCCTCGTCCGCGATGGCTACCCGTTGTAGAGGCCGGTCTCGACACCCGGGTCGCCGACCGTGGCCGCCGCCGCACAGACCGCGTGCTCGAACTCGTGGTCGTAGAGTTCGCGCGCGGCCGCCTCGGCAGTGCCGGCCTCCAGTGTGAACGCTTCCGGGGTGTCCTTCTCGTAGGTGGCGACGAGGGTGGCCCCCTCGACCGTTTCGACGAGCAGCGCGTCGCGCCGTACTGTCGCGACGTACGCCTCCGAATCGCTCACCACGCCCGCGATCCGTGGCGTGTCGTAGTCGTCCTTCTCGAAGTCAAGCGCGAGGAGGGAGAGCGCCAGCGCGTCCCGGGCCGGGTAGCCCATGTCGACCTTCTCCGCGATGGGGTCGACGTGCGAACCGTTCCCCACAACGACCATGGGGCCGTGCCCGCGGTCGGCGGTCCTGATGCAGTTGTAGGCGATGTAGGGGTTGTCCGTCTCGGGGGCGTCCGGGGTCGGGCCGACGGTGAGCGTCCCGTCGCGCTCGGTGACCATGCGGTTCGGGAACGAGCGCGAGGAGACGCGGTAGGCGGCGATGCCGGGGCCGACGACGAGGAAGCGACCGACGTACATGCCCGTCCCTCCACCGGTCCGGGCCCTAACGGTTGCGGTCGCCGGGACGCGTGGTAGATGTCAGAGATGGGAACTATCCGAATACCCTGGACGAGCGACCACGAGTGACGTGATCCGTGTTTATATTGTTATCTTTAATTATGTTTAAATGCGTACTCGACGTTCCGGACGTCATGAGCACACCCCTCGACGACATCAGGTTCCTCGCGGATTCGGCGAACCGAGTCCGGGCGATCGAGGCCCTCGCCGAGAGTCCCCGGACGAGACCGGAGCTACGGGACGAAACGGACGCGTCGGCGGCCACGGTCGGCCGGACGCTGAGTGCCTTCGAAGACCGCGACTGGGTGGCCCGAGAGGGGAACCGGTACGTGCTGACCTCGCTGGGAACCTACGTCGCGAGCGGGTTCTCGGACCTCCACGACCGCATGCGGACCGCACACGAGCACGAGGCGCTCTTCCCGCACCTCCCGCTGGAGGAGGTGAACCTCGACGCCGGAGGCCTGGCCGACGTGCGGGTCACCGTCCCGACCGAGACGAACCCGATGGCCATCGTGACCCGCATCCGGGAGATCGCACGTCGGTCGACCCACCAGAGGGATCTGTCGTACCACTTCTCCGAACCCTGTATCGACGCCCATCACCGGGCGGTGCTCGATGGCGCGCAGACCTACGAGATCGTCGTCCCCCGGACGGCACTGGAAGCGGAGATGGGGTCGAACTGCGCGGCCCAGCTCGAGGAACTGGTATCCGCCGACCGCTGCTCGATGTACCTCTACGACGGGGACATACCGTACTCCTGGGGCGTCGGCGACGGGCACGTACTGTTCGTCGTCAAGGACGACCGGATGGTCTCGGCCGGGATGGTCGAGACCGACGACCCGGTGGCCGTCGAGCGATTCACGGAGACGTACGAGGAGTATCGCGAGCGTTCCACGCTCCTCACCGCGGAGGGCCTCGACGAGGAGTGGGGACACGAGATGGCTCGGACGTAGGCCCGTCGGACGGCTTCGTTCCCGGCCCGGGTCCGTGACCGGTCCCGGCCCGGGACCTCTGGATCCAAAGTTCCCAAGCCACGGGAACGTCTCGCTGACGAGGACCCGACCTGTCCGCAACCACCCGATGAGTGACGATGGGTGACGAGATCTGAACAAAGATATTAATTGTTGATCATGTTTATATCGGTACCGAGCGTCCAAGACACTATGTCTGCTCCACTCGACGATATCCAGTTCCTCGCGGACTCGGCGAACCGCGTCCGGGCGATCGAGGTGCTCGCGGAGGAACCCCAGACGAGGGCCGAGCTACGCGACGTGATCGGCGCTTCGGCGGCCACGATCAGTCGGACGCTGGGGGCCTTCGAGAGCCGCGGCTGGGTCTACCGGGACGGGAACCGGTACGCGCTGACGCCGCTGGGGACGTACATCGCCGGCGCGTTCGCGGACCTCCACGACCGCGTGAGGACTGCACACGACCTGGACGGACTGTTCCCGTGGCTTCCGCTGGAGGCGGTGGGTATCGACGCCGACAGCCTCATCGGTGCGCGGGTGACCGTCGCCTCCGAGGAGAACCCGATTGCCATCGCGACCCGGATCCGGGAGGTCGAACTCCGGTCGATCCGGTCGAAGAGCCTGGCGTCCTACTTCCCCGAGCCGTGTATCGACTCGCGTCACCGGGCGGTGACCGGCGACACGCAGACGTTCGAGACGGTGATCACCCCACCCGTGCTGGAGGCGGCGATGTCGCTGGACTGTGCGACCAAGTTCGAGGAACTCGTGTCCGCCGCCAGCTGTTCGATATACGTATACGACGGCGACATACCGTGCGCCGGAATGGTAAACGACGGGACCGTACTGCTCGTCGTGGAGGACGACCGGAACTCGACGGTCGGCCTGATCGAGACCGACGACCCGGTGGCGGTCGAGTGCTTCACGGAGACGTTCGAGAAGTACCGAACGAACGCCACGCTTCTCACTCCGGAGAACCTCGCTGGAGAGCGGGACTACGAGGTGGCTCGGACGTAGACGACTCGGGTAGTCGGCTTCGACCCGGGGTTCGTGTCCGAACGTGGTTCCGCTCGTCCTGTCCTGCTCCTCCTGGTCGGTGTCGCGGGCCACGGAACCAGCGGAGCCGGGCGGTGAGTCGTCCGACGGAACGCGGGTTTCTCGGCGTGTCTCGTCGCCCCACGTTTCTCTCTCGTTGCACGGTGTGCAAACGCGAACGAGGGTCGGAACGATTGCATCGAATGCCTACATATCCGCCACGGACCAACTGGAACGTCGAGGAGACAGCCATGGTAGCGATCGTACCGACGATAGAGTCCGACGCGATAGAGGAGTTCGAGACGGCGTTCCACGGTCAGGTCGTTCGCCCGGGCGACGCGGACTACCGGGAGGCCCGGCAGGTCTGGAACGCGATGATCGACAAGCGGCCGGCGGTCATCGCCCGGTGTAGCGGCGTCGCCGACGTGATCACGGCGGTGGACTTCGCCCGCGATAACGACCTCCTGGTGGCCATCCGTGGCGGCGGCCACAACGTCGCCGGGCTGGGGGTCTGTGACCACGGCATCGTCATCGACCTCTCGGATATGCGGAGCGTCCGGGTCGACCCCGAGAACCGGACGGCACGAGCCGAGGCGGGTGCCACGTGGGGTGACGTCGACCGTGAGACGCAGGCGTTCGGGCTGATCGCACCGGGTGGGGTCGTCTCGGAGACCGGTATCGCCGGGCTGACGCTCGGTGGCGGCTACAGCCACACGCGTCGGAAGTACGGCCTGACCGTCGACAACCTCCGGTCGGTCGACCTCGTCACGGCCGAGGGGGAGTTCCTCACCGCCAGCGAGGACAGCCACGAGGACCTGTTCTGGGCGTTGCGGGGTGGCGGCGGCAACTTCGGGGTCGTCACGTCGTTCGAGTACGACCTGCACGAACTCGGTCCGGAGGTCATGACCGCGGGCGCGATGTACCCGCTCGCCGACGCGCCTGACCTCCTCCGCGGGTGGCGCGACTACTTCGAGGACGCCCCCGACGAGGTGACGAGCAGCGGCATCCTCTGGCACGTGCCCGACCACCCGCTGTTCCCCCGGGAACTCCGAGGGGAACCGATCTTCGTCGCGTCGGCGGTGTACGCCGGCCCCGTCGAGGAGGGCCGGGAGGCCATGCAGCCGCTTCGCGAACTCGGGGAGCCGCTCGTCGACACGAGTGCCGCGCAGTCGTATCTCACCCTCCAGACCAAGTTCGACCAGTTCCTGCCGGCGGGCGACCGGTACTTCTGGAAGTCGCGCTACCTGGCGGACCTGAGCGGCGACGCCATCGACACCGTGGTCGAGTACATGAACGAGTGCCCGTCGCCCCGGACCATCGTGTCGATCCGGGTGCGTGGCGGGGAGATCGCCCGCGTCGACCCGACCGAGACGGCCTTCGCCGACCGGGACTCGCCGTACATGATCAGCATCGACTCGACCTGGACCGACCCGGCCGAGGACGAGGCGAACGTCGAGTGGACCCGCGGACTCTGGGAGGCGATGGAGCCGTTCGCCGCCGACGGGATCCACCTCAACTTCGCGATGCTCGAGGAGGGGGAGGGGACGGTTCGCGCGACGTTCGGCGAGAACTACGAGCGACTGGTGGCGGTGAAGAGCCGGTACGACCCGGGGAACCTCTTCCGGGTCAACCAGAACGTCGAACCGACTGCCTGACGGGACCGATCGGGGTGGGAGCGAGGATCGGCGTGGGGGTTTTTTGTCCCGGTGGCTTCCACTCCGTCCATCGGATGAGCCCGGACGTAGCCCACACGACGGCGGTCGGCATCGCGCGGCGGATCAGGGACGGCGACCTCTCGCCGGTCGAGGTGGTCGACGCGAC
>JBEPXB010000025.1:0-12090 GCA_041642135.1 Halobacteriales archaeon
CAGCTCATCAGCACGGGGCTCCCGATGGCGATGATGCTCGTCATCACCGTGACGGCGCTGCTGTGGATCGGGGTCTACCGCGCGCCGACCGAACTGCTGGCCGCGACCGACACCGCCGCGCAGGTGTCGTTCGCCATCCAGAGCCTCATCTCGCTGATACTGGTGGCGCTCGCGCTGTCCATCGCCTGGATGGGCTACAAGAACATCCGGAACGTCCGGGACAGCTACACCGGCGCGGTCACGAGCGACGACTGAGCGCCGATCTGAGCCGCCCGAACACCC
This sequence comes from Halobacteriales archaeon, assembly GCA_041642135.1. Lineage (GTDB taxonomy): Archaea > Halobacteriota > Halobacteria > Halobacteriales > Haloarculaceae > Salinirubellus. Next base: position 283 of record JBEPXB010000025.1, read on the forward strand.
CGTCGCGTTCGTTCCCGGTCCCGTTCTCCCCTCCGCCGGACCACAGCCGGAAAGCGGCCGCCACGTCCGCCCCGGGGCTCGCCGCGACCGTCTCCTCCTCGGACGATACGACGACGAACCGGAGCCAGTAGTGGCCGTGGTAGCCGTAGGACAGGAGCGTCCGGGACTCGAGTTCCACGACGCGCTCGGCGACCCCGTCGGGGACCTCGTTCGCGACGACGACGAAGACGAACTCCGTCTCGAAGTGGCGCTCGTCGGGTTCGATCCACTCCTCGGCCAGCTCCTCGCCGAGGTCGGCCAGCCGGTCGAGGTCGGCGATGGAGACCCGGTCGGTCCGGCGAACGAACAGGTGACCGACCTTCTCGTGGTGCCCGTAGGAGATGGCGGGGTGGAGGAACTGCTTGCGGTTCTCGACCTCGATGCGGCCGTACAGCGTGAACCGCTCGTCGCGGACCCGGCGGTCCTTCTCCAGGTCGTAGCTGTACATGAGCCGGTCGCTCACCCGGTCTACGTACTCGTCGTCCCAGTCGGGCACCCCCGGTCTCGCCTCCCCCGCTCCACGGGCGTCACCGTCGCTCATACCCACGCCTCCGCACCCGCCCGGCAAAACCCCATCGGGGGTTCACTGGACGGTGGAACTCGGATCGTCGGGTGGGACTGATACGGTCGTGCGTAATTCTTTGCCGCCTCACGGCCCCTCGTTCCGTCCCACCGGTTCGAGACACCGATCGTCCTGAAGATCGCTGAAAACGGTTACGCACGACCGTATGAAAGGGGCCGGCGGTTCGAGTCGGGGGTAGCGCGGCGGCGAAGCCGCCACGCGCGGCCCCTTTCAGTCCCGCCCGACACCATCCCCGATCGGCGCGCGCCCGGGAAAGGACCTTGTCGCGCGCGGCCCGACACCCGTCCATGACATCACACCGAACACACATGACCGAACCGGGGTGGTACGCGTGGCGTCGGTGACGGTCACCCGGACGATCCCGACACCGGTCGAGCGGGTCCGCGAGGCGATGGCCGACGTCGAGACGTTCATGCGGGCCGCGGGGTTCGACGAGGTCGAACTCGACGGCGACCGGCTCCGCATCGCCAACACCGCCGGGTTGTTCCTGGAGATCGAACTCGAACTCGAACTCGTCGAGCGGAGCGACGCCGCCCTCGCCTACGAGCAGCGCGAGGGCATCTTCCGCGAGATGCGGACGGTCTACCGGATAGAACCCACCGATAGCGGAACGACGGTGACCGCGACGACCGAGTTCGAGGTCGACGTGGCCTTCGCCGGGCCGCTGCTCGACGCCTCGGTGGTCACGCGCCAGCGACGAGCGGAGCTGCGGAAGCAGTTCGACTACCTCGAGGGGCTCGCGGACTGATACGGTCGTGCGTAGTCCTTTACCGGCGCTACCCGACCCCGTCCGGGTGATCGCCGGTACATCGGTACGCACGACCGTACGAGGAGGGTCGGAAGGCCGGGACGTGACGCGGCAGCGCGACGGGACGCCGCACGTCGCCTCTCAGGCGGTGTCGTCGCCGTGGCCGGCCAGCAGCGGCTCGCCGGCCCCGTCCTCGAACGACTCGCACTCGGGGTCGACCGACTCGAGCGCCGCCTCGAAGTGCGCGGCGGTCACCTCGATGTCGTCGACGTCGGCGGGCTCGCCGTCGGCCCGCTTCCGGACGTGTTCGCGGACGGCGGTCTGGGCCGCCTCGCGGCAGACCGCCTCTATGTCCGCGCCGACGTAGCCCTCCGTGCGCTCTGCGAGGTCGTCCAGGTCGACGCCATCGGCGAGCGGGCGGTCCCGGGTGTGGATCCCGAGTATCTCCCGGCGGGCGGGCTCGTCCGGCTCGCCGACGCGGACGTGGCGGTCGAGCCGGCCCGGCCGGAGGAGCGCGTCGTCGATGAGGTCCGGGCGGTTCGTCGCGGCGATCACGACCACCTCCTCCAGTTCCTCGAGGCCGTCGAGCTCGGTCAGGAGCTGGGAGACGACCCGCTCGCCGACGTTCGAGTCGCCGACGCCGCTCCCGCGCTCGGCGGCGATGGCGTCGATCTCGTCGAAGAAGATCACGGTGGGAGCGTTCTCGCGGGCCTTCGAGAACACCTCGCGGACGCCCTTCTCGCTCTCGCCGACGTACTTGTCGAACAGCTCGGGCCCCTTCACGGAGATGAAGTTCGCCTCGGCCTCGTTGGCGACCGCCTTCGCGAGCAGCGTCTTGCCCGTGCCGGGCGGGCCGTGCAGGAGGACACCTTTCGCCGGCGAGAGGGCGACCCGCTCGTAGGCGTCGGCGTGTTCGAGCGGCCACTGGACGGACTCGCGGAGCCGTTCCTTGGCTCCTTCGAGACCGCCGACGTCCTCCCAGGTGACGTCCGGCGTCTCGACGAACACCTCCCGGAGCGCGGAGGGCTCGATGCCCCGCAGCGCATCCCGGAAGTCCCGCTCGGTGACCTCGATGGTCTTGAGGGTCGAGGCGTCGATCTCGTCGCGCTCGAGGTCGAGTTCGGGGCGGACCCGCCGGAGCGCCGTCATCGCGGCCTCCCGGGCGAGGTTCTCCAGGTCGGCGCCGACGAACCCGTGGGTGTTCTCGGCGTACCGCTCCAGGTCGACGCCGTCGCCGATGGGCATCCCGCGGGTGTGGATCCGGAGGATCTCCTCGCGGCCCGCGGTGTCCGGGACGCCGATCTCGATCTCGCGGTCGAACCGGCCCGGGCGCCGGAGCGCGGGGTCGACCGCGTCGACGCGGTTGGTCGTGCCGATGACGGTGATCCGACCCCGCTCCTCGAGGCCGTCCATCAGCGAGAGCAGCTGCGCGACCACCCGGCGCTCGACGTCGCCGGAGACCTCCTCTCGCTTGGGTGCGATCGAGTCCAGTTCGTCGATGAAGACGATCGCCGGCGCGTTCTCCTCGGCCTCCTCGAACACCTCGCGGAGCTGCTCCTCGCTCTCCCCGTAGTACTTCGACATGATCTCCGGGCCGGAGATGGTCCGGAAGTGCGCGTCGATCTCGTTGGCGACGGCCTTCGCGATCAGCGTCTTACCGGTCCCGGGCGGGCCGTGCAGGAGGACGCCTTTCGGGGGCTCGATGCCGAGCGCGCCGAACAGCTCGGGGTGACGCATCGGCAGTTCGATCATCTCCCGGACCCGGTCGAGTTCCTCGTCGAGCCCGCCGACGTCCTCGTAGGTGACCGAGGGAGCGGGTGCCGGCCCGGACGCGGGTTCGTCCCCGCTCCCGTCGGCGGGGGTCGAGGGAACGTGCTCGGCCCGGTCGACGACCTCGACGGTCGTGTCGTTCCCGACCGCGACCGTCCCCGAGGGGTCGGTGTCGACGACGGCGACGGAGACCCGGCGGCCGCCGCGTCCGGAGAGGAGGCCGAACCCGACCTCCAGGGTGACGGTGTCCCCGGCGGAGACGGCCCGGTCCGCGAGCTCCTCGCGCAGGTAGGAGCCGACGTCCCCCTGGATCCGGAGCCCCTCGGGGAGCGCGACGACGACCCGGTCGGCGGGTTCGACGTCGACGGGTTCGACCTCGACGGCCTCGTCGACACTCGCCCCGGCGGCCTGCCGGAGCTGGCCGTCGATCCGGACGATACCCCTGCCGGAGTCCTCCGAGCGGCCGGGCCAGACGCGCGCGACCGCGCGGCCGTTCCGGCCCTCGATCGCGACGAACTCGCCGCTGGAGACGCCGAGTTCGCGCATCGACTCGCGGTCGATCGCCGCGAGGCCGCTACCCTCGTCCTTGCGCTTGCGCGGTTTCACTCGCAGTCGCATGGCTCGGCTGGTGCTGGTCGTCGGTGGTTCGCGGTCGAAAGAAGCGGGGCACTCGTTTCGCGGTCGGTGCGGGACGGTCGACCCTCAGCCCTCGATGGGGATGGCCTTGCCGCGGGCGGCCGTCTGCTCGAGGGCCGGGAGGGTCACCTCGAGGACGCCGTTCTCGTAGCGGGCGGTGATGGCGTCCTCGTCGACGTCCTTCGGGAACCGGAACCGTCGGTGGTAGGTCTTCCGGCGCTCCCGCTGGTCGTCGACGTGCTCGGCGGCGACGTTCAGCACGCCGTCGTCCCAGGCGAGGTCGATCTCCTCCCGGTCGAAGCCGGGCATGTCGATGGTGAGGACGAACTCGCCGTCCTCCTCGTACAGTTCGTAGTCGTCGCTCCCCCACGAGTCGCCGCCGAACACCTGCGAGGGGAAACCGGTACTCTGCATCCACGAGCTAGCAGGACGTGGGAACAGGGCCATGGCTTCTCACCTCGGAGTGCATTAGATGCTTGTCGGCGGTTCATATTAAATCTTTCTCCGTCCTGGGGCCGGGTCGCGCCCGGATACACGCCCGTCCTCGGGGGGCTCGGGTCCGGAGAGGGGAAACTTAAACATCTGTCTCCCGAAGTCCCGGGCATGAGCGAGAACGACGGTGGACGCAAGAACCTCCGGATGCCGGACGAGGACGAGGTGTTCGCGGTCGTCACGGAGATGCTGGGGGCCAACCGGGTGAAGGTCCGCTGCATGGACGGCGTCGAGCGCACCGCACGCATCCCCGGGCGGATGCAGAAGCGGGTCTGGATACGCGAGGACGACGTCGTGCTGGTCGAGCCGTGGGACTGGCAGGACGAGAAGGCCGACATCGCCTGGCGCTACGACAAGCAGGAGGCCGACCAGCTCCGCGAGGAGGGACACATCACGGGCTCGGTATGACCGACGGACCCCCGCCGCGATGACCGACGCCGCAGAGGAGTTCGGGCTGATCGAACCCGAGGAGGGGGAGGGGGAGTCGTTCGGCGACGAGTGGGAGGAGATCGACGTCTCCGACGACGAGGCCGACCGGATCGCCAGAAAGCGCGACCGGAAGTTCCTGCAGTTCCGGAAGCGGATCAAGGACGCCGACCAGTTCAAGGTCGAGGACTCGGTGTTCGACGAGGCCACCCTCGGCGCGCTCTACAAGCTCGTCCAGGACGGCTACATCGACGCGTTCGGCGGGCCGCTCTCGACCGGGAAGGAGGCCAACGTCTACCTCGCGCAGGGGCCGGAGAGCGAGGTGGCAGTGAAGGTCTACCGCATCAACGCCTCCGATTTCAGGACGATGCGGGACTACCTCGACGGCGACCCGCGGTTCGAGGGGATCGGCTCGGACAAGAAGAAGGTGGTCGTCGCGTGGACCAAGAAGGAGTTCGCCAACCTCAAGCGGGCCCGTGCCGCCGGGGTCCGGGTTCCCGATCCCATCGCCGTCCAGCGGAACGTCCTCGTGATGGAGTTCCTCGGGCGTGACGGCGAGCGGGCCCACCGGCTCAACGAAGTCGACGTCGAGAACCCCGAGACGGCGTACGAGGTCGTGCGGGAGTACATGCGCCGACTCTACGACGCCGGGCTCGTCCACGGCGACCTCTCGGAGTACAACCTCGTGATCCACGAGGGGGAACTCGCGGTGCTCGACCTCGGACAGGCAGTCACCGTCCACCACCCGAACTACCGTGATTTCCTCGAGCGGGACTGCCGGAACGTCGCGAGCTTCTTCTCTCGACAGGGGGCCGATGTCACTACGGAGGACCTGCTCTCGTTCGTGACCGGCGGGGACGACGAAGACGACGGCGAGGACTGATACGGACTGTTGTAGTCCTTTACCGCCTATCACTGATCCCGTCCGTGTGATCGCCGGTAAATCGTTACAACCGTCCGTATGAGCGGTCGACCGGGACGTTCGTGACGGGCGTGGCCGACCCGTTCGTGACGGACGGAACACGGATGTCGGTTCCTGCAACCCGCCGAACAGAACTGTCGTTCTGAGAGTGGTTATCCTCGTCTCCAGACTCGACCGGCCCCTGGGCCGGATGCTGATCGCGGGGTCCGCGTTCAGCGCCGCGACCTGGGCGCTCGCCATCGCCATCGGGTGGTTTCCACTCACCGTTCCACTGCTGGCCGCGGCGTTCGTCCCGGTCGGCGTGACGAACGTGCTGTTCGTCTCGATGATGCAGGCGCTCGTCCCCGAGGCGTCGCTCGGCCGGGTGATGGCGCTCGTCGGCTCGATCTCCGCGGGGGCGACGCCGGTCGGTGGACTCCTCGGGGGTACGCTCGCGGCCGTCACCTCGCCCGCGCTCGTGATGTTCGGCGGGAGCGTCGGCTTCGCGTTCGTCGCGGCGTTCGTCCTCGCCGTCCCCGAACTCCGGCGGCTCCCCCGGGTGGACGACGTCGAGACGCTGGCCGTCGAGTAGTCCGGGGCTCGCTCGAACGGGAGGCTGAATAGGTCCGAGCGGCGAGTACCGGTATGGACGTTCGCGAGGCGACGCCCGAGGACGCCGCGGCCGCCAGCGCGATCGCCGAGGACGCGTGGTGGGCGTCGTGTGCAGCGTTCCTCGACGCCGACACCCTCCGGCGGATCCTCGCCGAGGGCTACACCGACGAACGGCTCGCCAAGGCGTTCGGCGACCCCGAACTCCACGCGGTCGTCGCCGTCGACGGGGCGGACCGTACCGTGGGGTTCGCCATCGCCGAGCGGACGTGGGCGGACACCGTCGACCTCCACGCGCTCTACGTCGACCCCGACCGCTGGGGGGAGGGCGCGGGGTCGGCGCTCCTCGAGTCGATTCTCGCCTACGCGCGTGCGGAGGACTGCCAGTACGTCCGCGCGACGGCGTTCGTCGACAACCCCGTCGCGCGGCCGTTCTTCGAGTCGCAAGGGTTCGAGGGGACGCGCGTGATCGAGACGCCGGTGTTCGAGACGGTCCACGAGGAGGCGGTGCTCGAGCGGGAGATGTGAGCGGTCGGCGGCGGTCGCATCCGCCGTGAAGGTGTGAACGGGTCACGCGAGAGTCCCCCTCTCGCGTGGGTGTGAGACGCGTTTTCGACGGGTCGAAGGCTTGAAACACGCGCGTATCGTAGCCCGACATATGAGACACGTGACGATTCCGCAGGACCGCGTCGGCGTCCTCATCGGCGAGGGCGGGGCGACGATGCGCGAGATAGAGTCGCGCGCGGAGGTCCGCCTCGACATCGACTCCGAGACGGGGTCTGTCCGCATCGAGTCGGTCGGCGACCCCGTCAAGGGGCTGGCCGGCCCGGACGTGGTGAAGGCCATCGGCCGCGGGTTCGCCCCGGAGGCGGCCCTCGAGCTCGTCGAGGACGACATGCGGATGCTCGAGATCATCGATCTGGACGCGGCGACCCGCAACAAGAACGACCTCCGGCGGCAGAAGGGCCGGCTCATCGGCGAGAACGGCCGGACGAGACAGCTGATGGAGGAACTCACCGGCGCGGACGTCGTCATCTACGGCTCGACGCTCGGTGTCATCGGCGGTCCCGAGCAGGTCGACGCGGTCCGCTCGGCCGCGGAGATGATCCTCGACGGGGCGCCCCACGGCGCGGTCTACTCCTTCCTCGAGCGGCGCCACAACGAGATGAAATCCGAGGGCCTGGAGTACCACGAGTTCTCGCCGGAAACCGCTCCCGAGACCGGCGAAACCGGCGAGTGAACCCCCGGAGATCCGCCAGCCATCTGCCAACCATCCGCCCACACCCGTCCGCCACCCTATTTAAATCGCCGTCTGCCACGCCGTAACACACCTCTCGGTGGCCTCGCGTCGGGCGCTTTGCCGGCGGGTTCCGCCACACTTATATAGAATCACAAACAACGATTCTACCGTCTATGGCACAGCAGATGGGCGGTCAGCCCCTCATCGTCCTCTCCGAGGACAGTCAGCGCACGAGCGGACGTGACGCACAGTCGATGAACATCACGGCCGGGAAGGCCGTGGCCGAGTCCGTACGGACGACGCTCGGCCCGAAAGGGATGGACAAGATGCTCGTCGACTCGACGGGCAACGTCGTCGTCACGAACGACGGCGTGACCATCCTGAAGGAGATGGACATCGAGCACCCGGCGGCCAACATGATCGTCGAGGTCGCCGAGACACAGGAGGACGAGACCGGCGACGGGACGACCACGAGCGTCGTCATCGCGGGCGAACTCCTCGCGAAGGCCGAGGACCTCCTCGAGCAGGACATCCACGCGACCATCCTCGCGCAGGGGTACCGACAGGCCGCCGCGAAGGCCAAGGAGATCTTAGAGGAGAACGCCATCGAGGTCTCCGCCGAGGACCGCGAGTACCTCGAGAAGGTCGCCGCGACGGCGATGACCGGCAAGGGCGCGGAGAACGCCCGCGACCTCCTCGCGGAGCTCGTCGTCGACGCCGTGCTCGCGGTTCGCGACGAGGACGGCATCGACACGGACAACGTCAAAGTCGAGAAGGTCGTCGGCGGCTCGGTGGACCAGTCCGAGCTCGTCGAGGGCGTCATCATCGACAAGGAGCGCGTCCACGACAACATGCCCTACGCCGTCGAGGACGCGAACATCGCCCTGCTGGACACTCCCATCGAGGTCAAGGAGACGGAGATCGACGCCGAGGTCAACGTCACCGACCCCGACCAGCTCCAGCAGTTCCTCGACCAGGAGGAGAAGCAGCTCAAGGAGATGGTCGACAAGCTCGTCGACGTCGGCGCCGACGTCGTCTTCTGCCAGAAGGGCATCGACGACATGGCCCAGCACTACCTCGCGAAGGAGGGCGTCCTGGCGGTCCGCCGCGCGAAGAAGTCCGACATGAAGCGCCTGGCCCGCGCGACGGGCGGCACCGTCGTCTCCAACATCGACGACATCACCGCCGAGGACCTCGGCTTCGCGGGTAGCGTCGCCGAGAAGGACGTCGGCGGCGACGAGCGCATCTTCGTCGAGGACGTCGAGGAGGCCAAGTCCGTCACCCTGATCCTCCGCGGCGGCACGGACCACGTCGTCGACGAGATCGAGCGCGCCGTCGAGGACTCGCTCGGCGTCGTCCGCGTCACGCTCGAGGACGGGAAGGTCCTGCCGGGCGGCGGCGCCCCCGAGACCGAGCTGTCGATGGGCCTGCGCGAGTACGCCGACAGCGTCGAGGGCCGCGAACAGCTCGCCGTCGAGGCGTTCGCCGACGCCATCGACGTCATCCCGCGCACGCTCGCCGAGAACGCGGGTCACGACCCGATCGACTCGCTGGTCGACCTGCGCTCGCGCCACGACGACGGCGAGCTCTCCGCCGGCCTCGACGCCTACACCGGCGAGATCATCGACATGGAGGAGGAGGGCGTCGTCGAGCCCCTCCGCGTGAAGACCCAGGCCATCGAGAGCGCAACCGAGGCCGCGGTCATGATCCTCCGCATCGACGACGTCATCGCCGCGGGCGACCTGGTCGGCGGCAAGTCCGACGACGACGATGACGAGGAGATGGGCGGCGGCCCCGGCGGCCCCGGCGGCATGGGCGGCGGCATGGGCGGTATGGGCGGCGGCATGGGTGGCGGCATGGGCGGCATGATGTAACGCCCCCGTAGGCCACCACACACCCCCACCGACCCGATCCGTCGAACCGCCGACCGACCGCACCCGTATTTTCACCTCTTTCACCGGCCGAGAGCGACCGGACCGTCTCGCCGTCGGTCGGCTCTGCCCTCGACGGGTCGTCGGGCGCGACTTCCTCCACCGTTAGAGTGATGGGACGAGCGTCCGCCCCTCGGGTAACCGATGGGTTCGACCGTGCTCTACGCCGTGGTGGCCGACACGGAGGCCGCCGACCGGACCGTCGCCTACGCCCGCCGGACGGCCCGGAACGCCGTGCGCGAACTCGGGACGGGGGTGACCCTCCGCGTGTGGTGTCCCGACGAACGGACGCGGACCCGGGTCGTGGGCCTGCTCGCCGACCCGCCCGAGCGGGTGACGGTCGCGGTCGAGACGCCGACCGACGCCGAGGGGGGCCTGCTCGCCGCCGTCCGGGCGACCGACCCGCGGGTCGTGCTCCTCGATGCCGGCGTCGACGCGGCGATCGAACGCTCGTTGCGGGAGGCGGACGTCCGGGTCGACCGCGTCCCGGCCGACCGCGAGAGCCGCCCGCGACGGCTGGTCCACCGGGCCGGCCTCGCCCGGTTCCTCGCCACGTTCCTCCTCTCGTACGGCTTCTACCTCGCGCTGGGCGACCCGACCGACCCGTTCGACCTGGTGACGGGGGCGGCCTCGGCGGCGCTCGTCGCCGCCCTCCTCGCGGGGACGGTGTTCGAGGAGCCACCGAGCGCACGGCGCACCCTGCCCCGGATCGCCCGGGCGACGCTGTTCGTCCCGTACCTGCTCTGGGAGGTGGTGCGGGCGAACCTCGCCGTCGCGACGGTCGTCCTCCGGCCGTCGCTTCCGATCGACCCCGAGACGGTCGAGGTCCCCCTGGAGGGTCGGGGCCGGTTCGAGCGGGCGCTGCTCGCCAACGCGGTCACCCTCACCCCGGGGACGCTCTCGGTCGACGTGACCGAGGAGGCGCTTTTGGTCCACACGCTCACGGCGGCCTCCCGCGAGGACCTCGAGTCGGGGGCGCTCGCCCGGGCCGTCCGGTTCGTCTTCGAGGGGCGGTCCGGATGAACGCGCTGCTGCTGGCGGCGGCCGCGATCGTCGCCCTCGGGCTCGGGGCGCTCGGCCGGGCCGTCCGGGGACCGACCGTCGCCGACCGGGTCGTCGCCGTCAACGCCCTCGGGACGAGCACCGTCGTCGTCCTCGCGCTCGTCGCCGCGGCGCTCGACGAGCCGGGCTTCCTCGACGTCGCGCTCGTCTACGCGCTGCTCAACTTCCTGCTCTCGATCGGTCTCGCGAAGTTCGCCGTCGAACGGGGGGGCGTGCTGTGACCGCCGGGGGCCTCCTCGCCGCCGGCCTGGCCGTCGGCTCGGTGGCGTTCACCCTCGTCGCCGTCGTCGGCCTCTACCGCCTGCCGGACCTCTACGCTCGGGCCCACGCCACGTCGAAGGCCGACACGCTGGGCGCCCTGCTCGGCCTGGGGGCGGCGGGCGTCGCGCTCGGCGGCGAGGGGAGCGTCAAACTCGTCATGCTCGCCGTCTTCCTTCTCGTCACCGCGCCGACGGCCGCCCACGCCATCGTCCGTGCCGCCCACGACCAGGGGGTCGAGCCGTGGACCCGGGGGGACCGGAGGGACGGAAGCCGTGCCCCGAACCCGGAACCGAGCACGGACCCGGACGCGAACGCGGACGCCGACCGGGGATTCGACGGGGGTGTCGACGGGTGACGGCCGCCGCGGCGACGACGGACCCGCTCGTCGTCGCGCTGCTCGCGCTCGTCGTGGTCGTCGCGGTTCTCGTCGCGCTGTTCAGGGACGTCCTCGTCGCCGTGGTCGTGTTCGCGGCCTACAGCCTCGGCCTCGCCGTCCTCTGGGTGGCCTACCGCGCCCCGGACGTCGCGCTGACGGAGGCCGCGGTCGGTGCGGGCGTCACGACGTCGCTGTTCCTCGTCGCCATCCGGCGGACGGTCAGGCCGACCGGCGATCGGGCGCTCTCGCTGCGGGTCCGGCCTCGCTCGGTGCTGGCCGCGGGGCTGGTCGGGGGGCTGCTCCTCGCGACGGTCCCCGCACTGCCGGCCGTCGGCGACCCGGCCGCCCCCGCGTTCGGCCCGGTCCCGGAGTTCTACCTGACCGACGCGCCGGAACGGGGGGTCACGAACGTCGTGACGGCGGTCCTGGTCGTCTACCGCGGGTTCGACACGTTCGGCGAGGTGGTGGTCGTCTTCGCCGCGGCCGTCGCCGTGCTCGTCGCCACCCGCAGGGAGGTGCTCTGATGCGCCCCTACACGGACAGCGTCGTCGTCACGAAGACGGTCCGGGCGGTGGTCCCGTTCGTCCTCACGTTCGGACTGTTCACGCTCCTCCACGGGACGAGCTCCGTCGGCGGGGGGTTCCAGGGCGGCGTGATACTGGGGGCGGCCGTCGTGACCATCGCGTTCGGGTTCGGCCTCGACCAGACGTGGCGGGCCCTCGACAAGGCGCTGC
>JBEPXB010000026.1:0-12019 GCA_041642135.1 Halobacteriales archaeon
CGACGGCGTCGACCACGTCTACCTCACCGTCGACATCGACGGCGTCGACCCCGCCTACGCTCCCGGGACCGGGACCCCCGAACCGGGTGGGCTCACGAGCGACGACCTCCTGCGGGCGATGGACCGGCTGGGCGAGTGCGAGGCCATCGGCGCGATGGACCTGATGGAGGTCGCGCCGAAACTCGACCCGACCGAGTCCACCCAGCGGCTGGGCGCGAACGCCGTCGTCCGGTTCCTCGAGTCGAAGTTCCTGCAGTGAGCGGGATCGTCGAGTTACGGATCAACCCTTGCTTCCCCAGCCGAACGCCAGCCAGCCGCCGTCGTTGTGGAGCACCTCGCCCGTGGTGTAGTGCCCGCCCGCGGCGAGGAACGTGGCGCACTCGTTGACCTCCTCGAGCGTGCCGAACCGACCCAGCGGCGTGCGATTGCGGATGTGTTCCTCGCTGTACCCGTAGTAGGGCCACTCCCGCTCCTCGGCCTCCTCGCCCCACGGCGCCGCAGCGAGATCCGTCTTCACGTACCCCGGCGCGAGCGCGTTCACGCAGACGTCGTGTTCGGCGAGTTCCACGGCGAACGTGCGCGTGAGGTTCTCGATGGCGCCCTTCGTCGCGTTGTACGGCGCTCGACCCTGGACGCCGACGGAGCCGAACATGCTCGACATGTTGATGATCTGCCCACCGGCCCCCTGCTCGACCATCCGCTTTCCCCCCACTTGCGACCCGAAGAAGGTCCCAGTGAGATTGACGTCGAGAACGCTCTGCCAGTCCTCGGGCGTCTGCTCGAACAGCGGCTTCTCGACGGTCGTCCCCGCGTTGTTGACCATCACGTCGAGGGAGCCGAACTCCTCGACCGCCGCGTCGACGAGTGCCTCCACGTCCGCCCTCTCGCTCACGTCGGCCTCGGCGGCGACGGCCGTTCCGCCGGTCTCGCGGATCGCCGCGGCGGTCGATTCGGCCCGTTCCAGGGACCGCGAGTTCGTCACCACGTTCGCGCCCTCCGCCGCGAACCGCCTCGCGATCCCCTCGCCGAGGCCGGTGCTCGAACCCGTGACGATGGCCGTGTCCCCGTCGAGTCTGCCGGTCATGGCCGGGCGCTCTCGCCGGGTCGGGTTAGTTCTGTCCCCCACGCGTCCCGCGAACTCGATCGATCCCCCGCTACACCCGGAGCGAGTCGCGAAACTCAAGCTATATACTACCACCCCCGGAGGTCTGGACCGGATGGGCAACGCCTCTCGCCTCCGGTCGGCCGTCGTCCGGATCGGGGCCGACCTCAGGCGCGACGGTCCCGGGTGGGTCCTGCTGGCGGTCTCGCTGGGCTGGTTCCTCACGCTCGGCGTGCGGGTGGTCTACCCCGCGCTGTTGCCGCAGGTGACCGCGGAGTTCGGCGTCGACAACGCCACCGCGGGCGCGTTCATCGGCGTCATGTGGACGACGTACGCCCTGCTGCAGTTCCCGGGCGGGGCGCTGGCCGACGCCGTCGGGGAGCGACTGGTGCTCTCGGCGAGCGTCGTCCTCACTCTGGGTGCCGTCGGTGCCATCGTCCTCGCGGGGACGCTCGAACTGTTCGTGCTGGCGACGGTGCTCCTCGGCCTCGGGACGGGACTCTACGGGACGACGCGGCTCACCGTCATCTCGGCGGTGTACGACCGGATGGAGACGACGGCGATCAGCCTGAGCCAGGCCGCCGGGAACGTCGGGAACGTCGTGCTGTCGGCCGGGGCGGGCGTCGTCAGCGTCTACCTCGGCTGGCGGTGGGGGTTCGGCTACCTGCTTCCCGTACTCCTCCTCTCGGCGGTCGGGCTCTGGGTCGTCGTGCCCCGTAGGGCGTCGCCGTCGACCGACGACGAGCCGTTCCGGCGGACGATGGGGAAGGTCGCGACCGCGGTCCGGACCTCCCGCGTGCTCGCGGTCACCGTCCTCCTCTCGCTCAACATGTTCCTCTACCAGAGCGTGACGGGGTTCCTGCCGACATACCTGGTCGCGGAGAAGGGACTCGACCCGGGGACGGCGGCGACGCTGTTCAGCCTGTTCTTCGCGGCCGCGATCGGACTGCAGTTCCTGTCGGGCGTGGTCGCCGACCGGCTCGGGAACCGGGTCGCCATCGCCGCGTTCGTGGGGGCGAGCGTCCCGGCCTTCGCCCTGCTGACGGTCGTGGAGTCGTTCCCGGCGCTGGTCGCGGTCGTGCTCCTCCTGAGCTGTCTGCTCGGCGCGATGCCGCCGGTGAATGCCGCGGGGCTCGCCGCGCTCCCCGCCGAGATCCGGGGCAGCGGGTTCGGCCTCCTCCGGACGGGCTACATCGCGTTCGGCGCGGCCGGACCCCCGTCGGTCGGCCTCCTCGCCGACGCCGGCCGGTTCGACGGCGCCTTCCTCCTGCTCGGCGTGGTCGCGCTCTCCCTGAGCGCCTGGGGGCTCCTCTTCGAGCGGGTCGGCGCTGGGCGGTGATCCGACCCGTTCGACCCCCGACGATGCAGCTCCTCGGCACTCCCTACACCGGGAGGCCGCTCCGGAGGAGGTACAGCACTATCATCCCGACGACGAGCGTCCCGAGGACGCTCCCCGTCCGCCAGGCGACGAGAGCCGCGACGCCCCCGGCGAGGAGCCGGTCGTTCCCGGGGCCGACCGCGAGCGAGCCGTCGACGAGCAGGAACGCGGGGAGGACGAGCGCCGCGAGAACCGCCGGCGGGACGTACCGGAGGGCGGCCCGGACGTTCGGGGGGACGCCCTCGGCGGACGCGAACGCCTCGACGAACGAGAGCCGGAAGGCGAGCGTGACCAGGCCGACGACGACGGCGAGCGCCCACACGCCGAGCACCGGAGAGGGGGAGACCACCTACGCCCACCCCCGTTCGGCGAGGAGGCCGGCACCGACGCCGGCGAGCGACCCGACCACGAGTCCGAGTTCGAGCGGCAGTCCCGCGCCGCCGACCGCCACCGCCCCACCGCCGACCGCCGCGGCGAGCGACGGCCGGTCCTCGAGCGTGGGAACGAGCAGCGCGAGAAACAGCAGCGGCGTCGCGAACCCGACGTTCAGTTCCGGCGGGAGGCTCGTCCCGACGAGGATGCCGAGGACGGTCCCACCCTGATAGGCGAACCACATCGGGACGGCCGCGCCGACGTAGTACCACGCCGCGTTCCTGCGACCGCGGTCGGCGAACTCGCCGATAGTGAGGGCGTAGACGGGGTCCGTGAGGAGATAGCCGAAGCTCCACCGGGTACGCCGCGAGAAGTCCCGGAGGTACTGCGCGAGGGAGGCGCTGTACATCAGGTAGCGGAGGTTGATGACGAGCGCGGTGACCGCGACGACGGCCAGCGGCGCGTCCCGACCGAGCAGGTCGAAGATGGCGAGCTGGGCGGCGCCGGTGTAGATCGAGATGGACATCCCGACCGCCGCCGCGGCGGGGACGCCGGCCTCGACGGCCGCGGCGCCGATCACCACCCCGAACGGGAGTTCGCTCAGGACGAGCGGGACGACGTCCCGGAGCCCGGCGACGAGGTCCGAACGCGAGACGCGCATGGCACCGGGTTCCGACGGTCCCCGCATGAAGATTGGGAAACGGAGGCCGGGAAACCGCCGGGCGGCGGTCGGAGACGAACGCGGAGGCCAGCGTGGGTCCGGGCGGGACCGGGTGACGGGGAGGTGGTCGGACGGTGACCGCGCTCACCCGGAGAGCGAGACGACGACCGTCCCGACGACGACGGCGGTCGCGGCGGCGACCAGCCGCGGGGTCACCCGTTCGAGCCCCCGCGGGAGGAACACCGCCGACAGGCCGACCACGAGCAGCGGCGCGGCCTGCAGGATCGGGACGACCACGACCACGGGCGCGACGGCCAGCGCGGCGAAGTAGCCCACCAGCGCGAGCGTCCCGGCGACGCCCGCGCCGAGGTACCACCGGAGGTTCTGTCTATCCTCACCGTCGGCGCCCGCGACCGACGAGGGCGATAGCGCGGGGAGGCCGTCCCGGACGGCGACGAACGCGGCGTAGCCGACTGCGGCCGACGAGAGCATCACCGCGAGGCCGACGAACGTGGGCGTGCCGGCCGCGAACCCGAGCTTGAGGAGTATCGGCTCGACCCCGAGTGTCAGGGCCGCCAGCACGGGGAGCAGGAGGTATGCGCCGGCGTCGGCCAGCGAGTCGACGGTCCCGTCGTCCCGCGCCGTCTCCCGGGTGATGACCGCCACCGCGCCGACGATGAGGACGATACCGGCGAGGTGCGGTGCCGTGAGCGTCTCGTCGAGGAACAGCACCGCGAGCAGCGCGGAGACGAGCGCCGTCGAGGAGACGACGGGGGCGGTCCGCGAGGCGCCGATCGTTCTGGTGGCCTCGAACTGGGCCACCCGGGAGAGCACCGACCCCGCGATGCCGGCACCGGCGAACGCGGCCGCGGACCGGAGCGTGAGCCCGTACTCCGGGTAGTAGAGGACGACGACCGCGGGGACCACCAGCGCGACGTTGCACGCGAGCGAGACGAGCATCGCGTGGGTCACGGACCCGGTCCGGGTGCCGAGCCTGATGAACACGTACTGGCCCGCCCAGCCGAGCGCGGCGAGGACGGCGAGGAGCGCGCCGGCGGCGACCCCCGGGACGGCGAGTGTCACGGCGAAGGGTGGCACAGGGGCGTATTTGGCTCTGTTGGAACGCACGGGGACGAAGCAGGTGGGAGTCTACACTCGGGATACAGCTAAGCCGGATGCGCGACGAGTCACGGGGCGTCCGACGATGGCGAACGGGACGCTCGGGGACCTGAACCTCATGGACGTGTTCACGAGAGTCATCCCCGGAGTCGTGTTCGTGGCGGGCCTGTTGCCCCTGGTGGACCTCGGGGGACTGGATCCGAGTACGTCGACCGTCGTCGAACTGGCCCTGGGCGGGACCCTCGCGTTCGTCGTCGGCATGGTGCTCCAGCCAGTGGGGCGCTTTCTGGAGTACCGCGTGTTCCCGACGTTCTGGCTCCCGGTGTGGCTGGAGTCGCTCGCCGACGACGTCCGGACCGGGCAGGCCACCCACTTCGAGGCCGACTTCTGGCGCGCGTGCGTCGAACGGTTCGCCCTCCCGGACGAGATGGACGGAGAGGAGTACGCACAGCTCTACCGACTCCTCCTCACGCACCTCGAGACGACGCCGTACTCCCGTACGCGTCGCATGCAGGCGATATACCAGATGTGCCGCGGGCTGGGTGCCGCGTTCCTCCTCCTGGCCGCCTGCTACCTCGTCGCGGTCGGTCTCGCGTGGCTCGGGACCGGGGATCGAACGGTCGCTCCGTCCCTGCTCCTGGCCGGGGTACTCGTGTCGGTGGGACTCTCGGTCGCGTTCCTCCGTCTCACGGACCGGTTCAAGCGGTTCCAGTTCGACTACATGGTCCTCGAGTTCTACCTCGATCGGGTGCCCGGAGCGGACCACTCGGACCGCCTCGACGAGCGGTCCGGGAGGGGCGAGTGAGGCGAACGGCGATAGCGATGCACGACGCCACACGCCCGAACACCCCGATAGACGACCGACTGCCGCTTGGGGAGGGTGGGGACCGGATACCGAACGTTCATGTCCCACCAATCCGCCCGCCCGGGTATGCCCATCGAGCGTATCGGTGTCCACGACTCGACCGGGATCGACTTCCCGTTCGAGGCCCTCGCGGGCGAACTCGCCGACGTCGACCCCGAGGTCGTCCCCGTCGACGGCGTCGAGGGGGGCGACGACGCGGCAGCCGTCGACCCGGCGACCTGCGACGCGTTCGTGACCTTCACCCACCAACCCCACCTGCTCGAGTACGCCCCCGCGTGGGTCCACACGACGCAGGCCGGCGTCGACGGGTTCCCGCTCGCCGAGTACGAGTCGCGTGGAACGGTCCTGACCAACAGCACGGGCCTGCACGGCGACAGCGTCGGCGACACGACCGTGGGAATGATGCTGATGCTCGCCCGGCGGCTCCACGAGTTCGTCGCCAACCAGCAGGAGCGCGTCTGGCAATTCCCCGAGTGGGACGCCGCGTTCGCGCTCCCGGGCGAGCGGGTCTGCGTCGTCGGCCTCGGGACGGTCGGGAGCGCCGTCGCGGCGCGCTGTGCCGCGCTCGGGATGGACGTGGTAGGGGTCCGCCGCTCCTCCGAACCCGTGGAGGGCGTGGACACGCTCTACACGCCCGAGGAACTCGGGACGACCATCGACAGTGCCAGATTCGTCGTCCTCTGTGTCCCCCTGACCGACGAGACGCGGGGCCTGGTCGGCGAATGCGAGTTCGAACGGATGCGCGAGGACGCCTATCTCGTCAACGTCGCCCGCGGGGCGGTCGTCGACGAGGACGCGCTCGTTGCCGCCCTGCGCGAGGGCGCGATCGCGGGCGCGGCGCTCGACGTCTTCGAGACCGAACCGCTCCCGGAGGACTCCCCGCTCTGGGGGATGGACGACGTGATCGTCACGCCACACGCCGCGGTCGCCAACCGGGAGTTCTACCGGGACATCGCGGACCTGGTCCGGGAGAACGTCCGCCAGTTCGAGACGGGCGAAGCGCCGCGGAACCGGGTGATCTGATAGGGGTTATCGTAGCGGGCCGGAGGATTCGACCCGCCGACACGGGTCGAGCGACGGGTTCCTGGGACGAGAAGATACGAGTAACTACGATAACCCCTATGAGCGCCCTCGTAGGGGACTAGCCCCACGGCTCATACGGTCGTGCGTCCCGATGTACCGGCGATCACCTGGACGGGGTCGGTTAGCGCCGGTAAAAGACTACGCACGACCGTATCAGAGCGCGTCGAGTGCTTCGACCAGCTCGGCGACGTTCCCGACGGCCTCCTCGACCAGCCGCTCGCCCGTCTCGGCGGTTGCGACCGTCGGGTCACCGATGTGGCCCGCGTGGGTCAACTCGTCCATCCGGTCGGCCGAGAGCGCCCACCCGACCCGGTTGTCGCCGTAGGCGTCGTAATCGGTCAGCGGGAGGGCGTCGTCGGGGGGGTCGACCCGCTCGGCACGGTCCATCCGGACGAGGTCGGGGTGGAGCGCGAGCATACAGGCCGTCTCGAACTCGGCGGCGTGGAAGGAGACGGGACTCTCGCGGGCCTCGCGGGCGGCGTCCTCGAAGACGGAGACGAGCGGGACGTGGAACGCCCGGAGGTCGTGCTCGGTCGTGAGTTCGCGGACCACGATCTCGAGTTCGGGATCCTGTGCGAGGTAGTGGCCGTTGATGAGGAGGACGCTCTCGACCCCCCACTCGCTCGCCGAGACACAGACGTCCCGGACGTAGTGCTGGAACGTCTCGCTCTCGACGGTGAACGTCCCCGGCTCGAACGTGTGGTGGGGGCTGACCCCGAACCATATCGGCGGCGCGAGCAGACACCCCGTCCGCTCGGCGACCCGCTCGGCGACCGCCTCGGGCATGTATACGTCCACGCCCAGCGGGAGGTGGTGGCCGTGCTGTTCGGTGCTTCCAACGGGGAGGAGCATCGTCGAGGACCGCTCGACGGCGGTCTCGACCTCCTGCCAGGTCATCTCGGCGAGGCGGTAGGGCGGCTCCGGGTCCACGTCGGGGTCGGCGTCGCGTCCCTCGGACATGGCCGAAACGGTGCGGCGTGCCGTCTTAGTTCCCGGGCCCCGTCGAGTCCGTCTCCGCCGAGATGCGGGGAAGGCTTAACAGCCTCAGCACTGAACCCGCCGAGTATGACCGACGACGAGCGGTTCGAGGGTGCGACCGTCCGCAAGGCGGCGAACGTCTACTACGACGGCCGGGTGACGAGCCGGGAGCTCCACACCGCCGACGGCGAGCGCGTGACCCTCGGGATCATCCTCCCCGGCGAGTACACATTCGAGACCGAGGAACACGAGGACGTGGAACTGCTCGCGGGAACCGCGAGCGTCGAACTCCCCGACGGCTCCGAGCTCGAGGTCGACGCCGGCGAGTCGTTCTCCGTCCCGGCCGACAGCGAGTTCGACATCTCGACGGAGGAGGTCGTGGACTACGTCTGCCGGTACGGCTGAACGCCGGGCGCTGGCACCTTCGGTCGTGCTCGTCTCAGAACGGCCAGCGACCGTCGAACCGGAGGTACTCCGCCAGTCCCTCGGGGAGGACCTCCCGGACGGTCGCCGCGTCGACGCGCTCCGGTTCCGGCCCGGCCGCGAGGCTCGCTGTCGCCTCCGCGATCGGGATCGCCAGGTCCCGGAAGTCGCGGGGATCGAGCTTGTCGAGCGTGTCGGCGTGGGTGTGTCCCCACTCCCTGTTGCCGTACCGGACGACCTGCCCCTCGCCGCCGGCGGTCGACGAGCAGGTGACGCTCGGGACGCCACGGGTCACGAACGGCCAGTGGTCGTTGAACGGGCTGGCGGTCCGGGTGGTGGGGATCGGTCCGAGGGCGGTGTCTTCGGCCGCCTCGAAGAGCCCGAGCAGCCCGAGCCCGCGCACCCGGAGGTTCCGCGAGTAGCCGATCCCGTCGAGGTTGATCTGTCCGACCACGTTCGAGAGGTCGGCGTGCGCCGCCCAGTGTGTCGAGCCGTAGAGCCCGGTCTCCTCGCCGCCGAAGGAGACGACCCGGACCCGGGTATCGAGCCCGCGTTCGTCGTCCTCGAGTGCGAGCAGCCGCCCGACCTCCGCCGCGAGGACGCTTCCGGCCCCGTTGTCGCGCGCCCCGTCGGCGATGTCGTGGGCATCGACGTGCCCCGTCACGAGGATCTCCGGACCGGCGTCGGGGCCGACGACGGCCTCGACGTTCCGGCAGGTCGCCGGTTCGTTGCGGCAGTCGACAGACAGCGTCGCCGTCACCGGCCCGTCGGCGAGGTACCGCCGGATCCGGGCGGCGACCTCGCTGCTGACGCCGACCGCCGGGATCCCGCCCGGGCCGTCGTGGGTGAAGCCGACCGAGCCCGTCGGCGGGATCGCCCCCTCGGCGTCGTCGTTACTGTAGACGAACCCGAGCGCACCGGCCCGGCCGGCGCGGGCGTACTTCTCGATGCGGTTGATCGCGCGCCCGAAATCCGGCGGGTTCTGACTCCCCACCAGCGCGATCTTCCCCGCTACGTCGGCGGCCTCGAAATCCGCCGGTAGACCCGCGCCGACATCGATCAGCTCCGTTTCGACGGTCTCCGCGGGTGATCCGGGCAGTCCGAGTACCTCGTAGTCGGCCTCGAAGGTGCGACCGCGACCGTCCTCGGCCTCGACCGCCAGCGAGGCGGGGCCGCGCCACCAGCCCGGGATCTCGAACTCCGTGATCTCCGTCTCTCGCGATCCGGCGCGTTCGAGCCCCTCGGCGAAGACGCGGGCGCCCTCGGCCTCGCCCTCGTGGCCGGTCATCCGGCTTCCGATCTCGGTCAGCTCCGCGAGGAGATCCCACGCGAACGTGCTCCGGTATCCGTCACCGACGACCGCGTCCGACAGGTGTGACATAGCTATCCCCTCCCACGGGGGGACTATAAGATCGGTCGCCTCCGGGCAGACCGGCGGGAAACAGCGGCGGCGAAGCGGCCGACGAACGCGATCGGGCGGTTAGAACCCGGTCGGGCCGGTCGACTGCCCATCGTCCACGTCGTGCCGGGGAGCGGCCCGTCCGCGTCGGTGGAACTTCGCCCCGTGTTCGGCACGAGCGCAGGAGCTCGCCGACTCCCGAGTATGTCCTCGAAACCGGTTCAGACGTTGTCCGCCGGGAGTCCGTGCCCCTCGGGGTCCGCCTCGAACCGCGAGAGCGAGAAGTACGAGGCGTCGACGAGGTCGGTCTCCCCGTCGACGACGAGGTCGCGGACGATCCGCCCGACAGCGGGGCCGTGCTTGAACCCGTGTCCCGAGAAGCCACACGCGAGATAACACCCCGCCGGTCCGGCCTCGTCGATCACGAAGTCGTGGTCGGGCGTGACCGAGTAGACCCCGCAGTACCGTCCTCTGACCCCCGCGTCGGCGAGTTCGGGGATCGACTCCGTGACGACCTCCGTGAGTTCCAGGAGCGTCGACTCGTCCGGGTTCTCGTCGTAGTCGTCGGGGTCCACGTCGTCGGTGTAGCGGTGCGTGGCGACGAGGACGCCCTCGCCGAAGTCCGGCCGGAGGTACCACTCCCCGCCGGGCATGCTGGTGGTGGGGGTGAGGTCGGGGTAGCGCTCTCCGTACCCCTCGGGCGGGTCGAGGACGACCACCTGCTCGCGGGTGGGGGTGATCGGCACCTCGACGCCGACCGTCTCGGCCAGCCGGGGCGTCCACGGCCCGGCGGCGACGACGACCGCGTTGCAGTCGATACGCCCCTCGCTCGTCTCGGCGCCGACGATGCGGCCGTCCTCGGCGAGGAGTGACTCGACTCCGACGCCGGTGACGACCGTCGCGCCCGCCTCGCTCGCGGCGCGGGCGAACCCGCCCGCGGCGTCCGTGCCGTCCGAGTAGCCGGCGCTGTCGTCGCTCACGGCGAAGTCGAACTCGTCGAGGCCGTCGTACATCGGGTACGCCTCGGCGAGTTCTGCGCCCTCGCGACGCGTGACGGGGAGCCCCTCCTCCCGGAGCACGCGCTCGCCGGCCTCGACGTAGTCCGCGCCCTCGGTCCCCTCGGCGGCGAAGCGGACGAGCGGGCTGTCTGCGTGGGCGAGCGGTTGGCCGGTCTCGGCTTCGAACTCGCGGTAGAAGCGGTGGCTCCACGCCGCCATCCGGGTGTAGACCGCGTCCGGGCCGTAGTGGTGTCTGAGGATCGCCGAGGAGTCACCGGTCGACCCCGCGGCGATCCCGTCACGCTCGACGAGCGTAGGTTCCAGATCGCTCTCCGCCGCGAGGAAGTACGCCGTCGCGGTCCCGACGATGCCGCCGCCGACCACGAGGACGTCCGTCCCCCCGGGGAGGTCGGGTCCGGTGCTCATGGCGCGGCGTACGCGGAATCCCCGATTGAGGCTTTCCCTTCGGCGGCCGGACGGCTGTCAGCAGTGTCCCGGACCGTCCACCGGACCTCCGCGCAGGAATCCGAGGCCGATACGGCCCGGGAACACTTTTTCCGGGAGCGTCGAACCCGTGGCATGGGCCGGGGAGCGGAGGCGGTGAATCTCGTCGTGTCCCTCGTCCGAACCGCCCGCGAGGAGGAGATCCGGTATCCGGCGGCCGCCCTCGCCTACTACGCGTTCGTCTCGTTCGTCCCGCTCCTGCTGCTGGTGTTCGCCGTCGTGGGCGAGCGACTCGCGATCGAGCTCTCGCGGTCGGTCCCCCGGCTGCTCACTCCCGAGGTCCGGGGGCTGGTCGACCGATCGCTGAGGACGGCCTCCGGCCGAACCGGCGCGGGGGTACTCGCCGTTCTGGTGCTGGCCTGGAGCGGCACGAACGTCGTCGGCGACGTCAGGACGGTGGTCGCTCGGGTCGAGGGGTCCGTCGGCCGGTCGATCGGGGACCGGGTCCGCGACGCCATCGCCGTCCTCGGGGGGTTCGGGCTGGCGATACTCGCGATCGTCGCCACGAGTACCCACTTCGCGCGCTCGACCGGCGGACCGCTCCCGGGACTCTACGGGTTCGTCGTGCTGTGGACCGCGCTCACCGCGGCGTTCCTGCCGCTGTACCGCGTCCCGTCGGGACGGGTCACGTCGACCGCGGGGGCGCTTCCGGGCGCAGTCCTCGCCGCGTTCGGCTGGACGGTCCTCCACGCGGGCGTCCGGTTCTACGCCATCCACGCCGGGCGGTACGCCGTCTACGGCGCGCTCAGCGGCGTCATCATCGTGCTCACGAGCCTCTACCTCGCCGCCGCCGTTCTGCTGACCGGCTTCGTCGTCAACGCGACGGTCGCGGCCGGTGGCGACGCCCGCCGCGGGTAGCTCCCGGGTTTCCAGCAGCGGCGGCGACGTGCGCGGCGACCACCGGTCGGGCCGGAGCGGGACCCGACCGCCCGTCGAGGTGAAGTTTGATACTGGTTCGCACCTTCGGGACGGTATGGACGACGCCGAGGTCCCCGAGGCGGACGGGTCGGCCGGCATCTACGCCCGCGAGTCCGAGTACCTCGGGCGGTACGTGCAGGTGGGCGTCGCCGGCGGCCGCCTGCTCTCGCTCTCCTTCCCCGGGTCCCCGGACCCGTCGGCCGGAGAGGACCACGAACT
>JBEPXB010000027.1:0-11984 GCA_041642135.1 Halobacteriales archaeon
CACCTGCGGTCGGTCTGCCGGGCGCTCAACGCCTGGGTCCTCCCCCACCAGGCCGCCCTGCCGAGGGTCTCCTCGCAGTTCCGCGACGGCGAACTCGTCGACGAGACGATGGCCGACCGCGTCGACACGCTCGGCGTACGCCTCGTCGAGTACGCGAACATCCAGCCGGACCCGATGACGGTCGAGGCCTGCGAGAACGTCGGCGCCGACGACTGAGCGGGGCTCGGTGGAAGCTCGGGTTCTCTCCTGCGGTTTTCACTTTCACTCCGTGGCTCGGGTTCAAGCCGGACCCACGAAACGGACCCCGTCGTGCACGCCATCACGAACAGCGGCTGGGTCGAGGTGATCACGGGGTGTATGTTCTCCGGCAAGACCGAGGAGCTACTCCGGCGGCTCCGGCGCGCGGAGATCGCCGGCCAGAGCGTGGCGGCGTTCACCCCGAACGTCGACGACCGGTTCGGGACGGCGACCATCGGGAGCCACGTCGGTCGGCGCATCGAGGCCGACGTCGTCGACACCGAGGACCCGCTGCCCGGAATGTGCGAGTCGCTGAACGGCGAGAGCGTCGTCGCCGTCGACGAGGCGAACTTCTTCTCCGGGGCGCTGGTCGACGCCTGCGACGAACTCGCCGGCGACGGCCGCCGGGTCGTCGTCTCGGGCACGGACCAGACGTTCCGCGGCGAGCCGTTCGACCCCCTCCCCGCGCTCATCGCCACCGCGGAGTACGTCGACAAGCTCCAGGCCATCTGTACGCTCTGTGGCGAACCCGCGACACGGAACCAGCGGCTCATCGAAGGCGAGCCCGCACACTACGACGACCCGACGATCATGGTCGGGGCCGAGGAGTCATACGAGGCGTGCTGCCGGAGCTGTCACACCGTCCGGCGGGACTGATACGAACGCTCGTCGACGCCGGACCCGATCCTCCCCTCCGAACGAGGGCTTCGGCCGTGCGGTCTGAACGTGGCCTTCGGCCACGCCGTCCCGGAACGGTCAAACCCGCCAGACCCCTACGGTGGGTAGTGACTACCTGGGTCGAGAACCCGACGGGGGGCCGCGACCGCGGGCCGCGCGGCCTCGCCCGGGCGTGGGTGGAGGTACTCGTCCGACCGCGCCGGTTCTTCACCAACGGCGTGGCACCGGGCGACCAGGCCCCGGGGCTCGTCTTCGCCGTCGCGGTGACGCTCGTCTACCTCGGGTCGCGGTTCGCCCTCGACCCGGCGTCGGTCCCGACGTCCGGCGGCCGCCCGTACGTCTCCGCGCTCCTCGTCCTCGCGGCCGCGGGGCTCATAATCGCGCCCGCGACGCTCCACCTCACCGCCGCACTCCAGACGATACTGCTGATGGTCACCGTGCGCGACCGGGCCGGCGTGAGCGAGACGGTCCAGGTCCTCGCCTACGCCACCGCCCCGTGCGCCCTTGCCGGGGTCCCGGTTCCCGGGTTCCGTGTGGCCTGTGCGGCCTACGGGCTGGTGCTCCTGGTCGTCGGGATGTCCGTCGTCCACGACGTGTCGATCCCCCGCGCCGCCGTCGCCGTCGCCGTCCCCGGCGTGATCGTGTTCGGCTACGCCTTCGGCGGCCTGTTCGCCCTCGAAGTCGTCACCGGTCTCGAACTCGTGAACACCGACCCGCCGGTGGCGAGTGCTAGCGGTGGGTCGGGGTAGTTCCGACTCGATTCACGAAAGAGCAGTGTCGAGTCCGGCCGGCGAAAGCTATTCCCCCGCTGACCGGCCACCTACGACCATGACCGATACCTTCGACGCAAAGGACGTCACCCTGGAGAAGGTGCGCGAGAACGTGTGGGAGATCCCACAGGAGGGCGACATGCGGGTCCCGGCCCGTGTACTCGCCAGCGAGCGACTGCTCGAGGAGATCAGCGAGGACCGTACCCTCCAGCAGCTGAAGAACACGACCCACCTGCCGGGGATCCGCAAGTACGCCCTCTGCATGCCCGACGGCCACCAGGGGTACGGGTTCCCGGTGGGCGGCGTCGCGGGCATCGACGCCGAGGACGGCTGTATCTCCCCGGGAGCGGTCGGCTACGACATCAACTGCCTTCCGGGTGACACGGAGGTATCCCTGTCACACGGGCGGAGGGCCCCGATCAGGGACCTCGAGGAGCGGTTCGAGGACGAACGAGCGGTCGTCGCGACGGGCGACGACCGGGTCGACTCGGCGATTCGACTGTTCACCGAATCCGACAGACGGCGGGTGTACGAGGTCGAGACCGCCGAGGGCGACACCGTCCGGGCCACGAAGGACCACCCGTTCCGGACCCCGGAGGGGATGGTCGAACTCGGCGATCTGGAGGTGGGCGATACGGTGTTCACGAGCGGGTTTCGGGGCCTCCCGGACGAACGCCCGGCGGAGTTCGTCGTCCTGAGTGAAACGGACTTCGAGGACGAGAACCACCAACTCGTCTCGTTCCTGAAGGACAACGGTCTCCTCCCGTTGAAGTCGACGGACGACGCGTTCCAACGGCTCCTGAAACTGGTCGGTTTCCACACCGGAGACGGCTCCTTCGCCGGGCCACAGACGTGGTTCTACGCCGACCCGGAGGACCTCGAACGGATCCGGGCGGACGTCAGCGCCCTCGGATTCACGCCGTCCCGGGTCTACGAGCGCGAGCGCGATCACGACATCGACGGGAAGACGTTCAGCAGAACGGAGTACAGCGTCAAGGTCGGCGCGAAGGGGTTCAAGAAACTGCTCGTGAAACTCGGCGCTCCGGTCGGGAAGAAGGTCGAATCGTCCTTCACGACACCCGACTACCTCGACCGACTCACCGACTGGCAGCGCGCGCTGTACCTCGCGGCGTACTTCGGGGCCGAGATGAACGCCCCCGCAGCACAGCACGAGAAGAACCTCTACTGTCCGAAGGTCTCACAGAACCGGGTCGAATCGGTCGCCGACGCGGGAGAGCAGTTCCTCGAAGAGATAGCCGCTTACCTCGGCGACCTCGGCATCGAGACGAACGAAGTCGAACGATTCGACGCGCAGAAGGAGGGAACCGAACGGCTCAGACTCGGCATCAGAAACGACTCGGAGAGCCTGATCCGGTTCTTCTCGACGGTCGGGTATCGGTACAACCGGGAGAAACGCCGGAAGGCCGCGAAGGCGATCGCGTATCTCGAGCGGAAGGAGCAGAACATCGCGCGGCGCGAGTGTATCGCCGAGGAAACCGCCGCACGCGCGGACGGGGGAACGTCCGTCTCCGAACTCAAGAGGGAGTTCGACGTCAACGACCGGTTCATCGAGCGGAGCGTGTGGAGCGGACGCGAGGGCCGTGCCCGCCCATCAGCCGACTTCCCGTCGTTCGACTCGTTCTGTGACTCCGTTTCGGTTCGTGGCGACCTGACGGTCGAGACAGAGGTCGTCGGTATCGAACCCGTCGGCCGAGAGCCCGTCTACGACATCGGGGTCGAACACGACGCGCACACCTTCCTCGCGGACGGGTTCGTCGTCTCGAACTGTGGAGTAAGAATGATGAAAACAAGTCTCGAGTACGACGACGTCCGGGGCCACGAGGAGGAGCTCGTCGACGCCCTGTTCGAGGCAGTCCCCTCCGGACTGGGCGGTGGTGGGGTCGTCGAGGGTGACCAGCGCACGGTCGAGTCCGTCCTCTCCCGGGGGATGGACTGGGCGCTCGAGATGGGATACGCGACCGAGGACGACCTGGCCCACTGCGAGGACGAGGGCTACCGTCCGGACGCCGACCCCGATGCCGTATCACAGAAGGCCAAGGACCGCGGGCGCAATCAGATAGGCTCGCTCGGCTCGGGCAACCACTTCCTCGAGGTCCAGCGGGTCACGGACGTCTTCCGCGAGGACGTCGGCGACGCCTACGGCCTGGAGGAGGACCAGGTCGTCGTCCTGATCCACTGTGGCTCGCGGGGGCTCGGCCACCAGGTGTGTACGGACTTCCTGCGCGAGATCGAGAAGACCCACAAGGGACTGCTCTCACAGCTCCCCGACCGCGAACTCGCCGCCGCACCGGCCGGGTCGCCGCTCGCCGAGGAGTACTACGGGGCGATGTGCGCGGCGATCAACTTCGCGTGGGTGAACCGACAGCTCGTGATGCACCAGGTTCGCGAGGTGTTCGCCGACACCTTCGACCGCGACTGGGAGGACATGGGGATGGAACTGCTGTACGACGTGGCCCACAACATCGCCAAGCGCGAGGTCCACGACGTGGGCGACGAGGAGCGGGAGCTGTTCGTCCACCGGAAGGGCGCGACGCGGGCGTTCCCGGCCGGCCACCCCGAGGTCCCGAAGGCGTACCGCGACGTCGGCCAGCCGATCATCATCCCGGGGTCGATGGGCGCGGGGTCGTACGTCCTCCGCGGCGGGGCGCAGTCGATGGCCGAGACGTTCGGGTCGACCGCCCACGGCGCCGGCCGGCTGATGAGCCGCACCCAGGCGAAAAAGGAGTTCTGGGGCGGGGACGTCCAGGACGACCTCCGCGAGGCACAGAAGGTGTACGTGAAGGCCCAGTCGGGCGCGACCATCGCCGAGGAGGCCCCCGGCGTCTACAAGGACGTCGACGAGGTGGTCCGCGTGAGCGACGCGCTCGGCATCGGCGACAAGGTGGCACGGACGTTCCCGGTCTGTAACGTCAAGGGATAGGCCGACAGTCGCCCTGGAGTCGCTCGACGGTCGACCCGCGCCGCTCTCCACGACGACGGCGTCGCCGGGGCCGTAGCACGGATCGTTCGGAGAAGAGGGTGGGTAGGGAGTTCTGAGGTCGCTACTGCTGTCGGGGTGCGCGTGCTTCGCGGACGTCCGCACCGTCGCGGAGCTTGTCTTCGCAGTGGGGGCAGACCCGGACGGTGTCCATGTTCTGCGGGGCGAACACGCGGACGTACGCTTCGGTCACGTACGATTCACAGTTCTGACAGTGGGGCACGCTTTGCTCCTAACGATTCACCCTCTTATACCTTGGGTTCCCGTGCGACGGGCGCAACACGCGGGAGCGCCTCGGTTCGGGGCATAGGGAGCGTCAGACTTTGTGGACCAACCCGACCTTTCAGGTTCGGAACTCGAAGCTCGGAGGATCGGCGAGCGGCGTCCTCGGATCGACCTCGCGGCCCTCCTCGAACCGGACGAACGAGAGGTAGAACGGGCGACCGCACCCCTCGCCGCGCGTCTCGCCCGCGCCACAGACCAGCTCGACCCCATCGGCCGACTCGAACGGCTCGTACGCGGGGGCGTACTCCCAGCCCTCGAGCGGATCGGCCGTGACCGACTTGTCCGCGAGGTAGGCGTCCCGTTCGAGCTCGACGAGCGCATCACATCGTGGACAGGTGTACCGGACCGTTACCATACCCGCCGTAGGTGTCCGATGGAGTAAACGACCGCGGTCGGCGCGGGCTCGCCTCCTACCCGTCGAGCCGCGAGCGGTCGAGGCACGTGAATGGGGGAAGCTCTTTGCCGGCGCCCGCCGGACTCCCGTCCATGATAGACGAGACGGTCGAGGAGATCCGCGAGCTCCAGACCCACAGCTCCTCCGTCGTCGCCGTGAAGGCAGCCGAAGCGCTCCGCGAGCTGCTCGACCGCGAGTACGTCACCGTCGAGGAGTTCGTCATGTCCCTGGAGCGCAACTCCAGCGCCCTCCGGCGGGCCCAGCCCTCCCACGCGACGCTGTTCACCACCCAGGCCGAACTGGTCGACTCGGTGCGCGAGGCCGACGTGAACTCCGTCGGCGAGGCGAAGGACCGCCTCGCGGCGGCCATCGACCGGGTCGTCGAACGCGTCGAGAGCGGCAAACGCCTGGCCGCGGAGAACGCCGTCGACGTCTTCGAGGACGGAACGACGGTCCTCACGCACGACTACTCCTCGACCGTCCTGGGCGCGATCGAGGCGGCCGTCGACGAGGACCGGGAGTTCGAGGTGTACGTGACCGAGGCCCGGCCTCGCTACCTCGGCCGGAAGCTCACCCGGACGCTGGCGGGGATGGAACCCGTCCGGACCCGGCTGCTCACCGACGCCGCCTGCGGGCACTACCTCCGGGACTGCGACCGGGTCGTTCTCGGGATGAGCTGTATCGTCGGCGAGACCTACTACAACCGCATCGGGACGCTCCCGCTCTGTGCGACTGCGGCCGAACTCGACGTCCCCGTCACCGTCGTCGGCGCCTCCTCGAAGGTCATCGACGAGGGCGGGTTCCAGTTCGAGAACGAGTTCCGCTCGCCGGTCGAGGTGATGCGCGAACCCGCCGAGGGGTTCGAGATCGGCAACCCCGCCTACGACGCCACGCCGACACACCTCATCGACGAGGTGATCACCGACCGGGGCGTCGTCACGTACTGACAGGAGCGTACCGGGTCACGTCCCGAGTCCGACCGCCTCGCGCACCGCCCGGCGGAGCCCCGCGGGCGTGTCGACGCCCCGGTCGGCCTCCGAGAGCCCCGCCGAATCCCGGGCCGCGTAGCCGATACAGGAACAGCCCGCACCCGTCGCCGCGGCCACGCCGTGTGTCGAGTCCTCGACGGCGACCGCCTCCCCCGCGTCGACGCCGAGCCGGTCGACCGCGAGTTCGTACACGTCCGGCGCCGGTTTCCCCCGCTCGACGTGGTCGGCGGAGACGACGGCGTCGAACGCGTCGGCCAGTGCCGCCGCTAGCGACTCGAACCCGGGGAGGAGCGCGACGGACTCGCCGTAGACCCGCCGGGCCGCCTCGTCGTAGCGCTCGACGAACGCCTCTCGGGACTCCCGGACCTCGTAGCGCTCCCGGAGGTAGTCGTACAGGTCACAGACGTTCATGCCCGTGATCTCCGCCGGATCGACCGGTTCTTCGACCGCCGCCGGAAGGATCTCGCGCTCGAGTTCGACCCAGTAGCGCTCGGAGTCGACCAGCACCCCGTCCATGTCGAACAGTACTGCGCGGTGGTCGGTTCCGGTCGAGGGGGAGTCGTCGCTCATCGACGGTTCTCCATCGCCAGCGAAGGAACCGCTGGTGGTGGAGGGCGATACGCCGTGGAGGGCGGTGCCCGCCTCAGGCGGGGCGGGGACGCTCGGACCGCTCGAACCGCGGCTGGGCGACCAGAACCGTCCAGCACTCGGGGCACTCGTAGGCCACCTCGCTCCGCCCGTCGACGTCACGCTCCGTGACGGCCCAGTCGCCGTCGAGCGGGGCGGTCCGCCCGCAGGTCGGACAGACGAGTTCGGCCTTCCGGCCCCCCGTGCCGGCGGCGCCGGATCCCTCGGATTGACTCATCGGATAGGGATACGCCGCCCACACGTAAAGGCTTGGTGGCTGTATCGTTCACGTTCGTTCGTTTTGGCTGCGGACAGATCCAAGAACACTCTTCCTCGCCCGGGAAATGCTGTGATAAATTCGGATCCGCTCGGTTTAGTGGACGATCGTGCATGACAACGCGGGCCACGGAGACGTGATCTCGATGACCGTCGGCGGGCCTGCGCGCCGACGCGCGCGGTCACATGTCGGGGAACGCGCGGGCGGCGGCGACCGGGCCGGCGACGGTGTTGATCCACCGGGCGGCGACGCCCTTCTTCAGCGTCTCGGCCACCGGACCGCCGAACGTCTCGACGGCGTTCCGGAAGCCGACGACGTTGTGTGCGACGGCCTCGTCGCCGACGGAGACGAGCGTTCCCTTGTCCTCGTAGGTCCACTCGGTCATCGGCTGGCCGCGGATGGCTCGGGCGACGTTCTCGCCGGCGACCTCCGCGGCCTGCCAGGCGGCCTGTGCGGTCGGCGGGGCGACGGCCTCGTCCTGTTCGACGAGCGCGGCGTCCCCGAGCGCGAACACCCGGGGGTCGCTCGTCCGGAACGTACGCGCCGAGTTGAGGCGGTGACTCCGGTCGTCCTGGTCGACCCCACAGCTACTCGCGGCTGCCCGTCCGGTGATACCACCCGTCCAGAGCAGCACGTCGTAGCCGAGCTCGGTCTCCTCGCCGATGTAGACGGTGTCCTCGTCGACCTCGCCGATGAACTCCCCGGTCATGATGTTCACGTCCCTGGCCTCGAGGAGTTTGCGGAGTTTGGCCTGGACGACGGGGTCGTTGTTCGGGAAGACGTTGTCGAGCCCCTCGACGAGGTGGACGTCGACGGGTGCGCGGTGGCGCTCGCGGAACTCGGCGATCTCGCCCGCGGACTGGATACCGGAGAGGCCGGCCCCGCCGACGACGACCTGCGCCGGGTCGTCCCGGGTGGCCGCCTTCGCCGCCTCCTTGATGGCGTCGTGGATATCGAGAGCGTCCACCAGGCTCTTCAGGGTCAGCGAGTACTCCTCGAGCCCCTCGATGCCGAAGAACGCGGTCCGGGAACCGAAGCCGACGACCAGGTAGTCGTAGTCGACCGTCGACCCGTCGGCCAGGTGGACCGTCCGTTCGTCCACGTCGACCTCCTCGACGTACCCCCGGACGAACCGCGTCGCCGGCGACTTGATCTCGGCCACCGGGAACCGGATACGGTCGCGGATCGACGGGTCGCGGATGACCCGGTGGGCCTCGTGTAGCACGAGGTGGTGGTCGACGTCGGACACCCACGTCAGGTCCGCCTCGCCGTCCAGCCGTTCCTCGAGGCTCAGAACCGTCCCCGTGCCGGCGTAGCCCGACCCGAGTACGACGACGTCCTCAGTCATTGGACGGACTCCGAAGCCGACGGATACAAAGGTGTTGAATCGCCCGCGAGGAAGCGGCAAAGACTGCGGATCCGTGGGTTCGGTTACCGTCTCGCGCGCGACCGAGTCGCACGTGGACGGCGACCGTTCGGAGCGGGGCCCCCTGTCGACGTGCGGACCACTATGGACCGAGAGGTTCGACTCGTGGACCGCCGCCCACGGTCCGGTCGTGCCCGGCCACGTTCGGTGCTTACTCGCCGTCGTCCTCGGCGCCCTTGCCGGTCTCCCCCTCCGCGGGGGCCCGCATGTAGTCGATGGTCAGGATGAGGGTGTTGTTCGTGTCGTCCTTCCCCTCGAGGGTCCCCCGGATGACGAGCTTCGAGAGCGGCGTCGGACCGACCGAGACCTCGTCGCCCTCGTGGAAGTCGGTGATCGAGCCCTGGAGGCGGATCTCCGCGCGGCAGAGCTCCGGGTGGTGGACGCTGGTCAGGTCGATCTCCTGGACGTTCCCCCCCTCGACGGGCTCGCCGTTGAGGGTCAGCGGGACGTCCGCCGCCTGGTCCATGTCCTGTATCTCGAGGGCATCGTAGGCCGCCGCAGTCGGCTTGTATCCGCCCTTCGGCCCCGGTACACCCTCGACCAGTTGCAGGGCCTTCAGCGACTGCATCTGGTTCCGGATGGTCCCCGGGTTGCGGTCGACCCGCTCGGCGATGTCCTCGCCCTTTACCGCCGATTCGGACTGCCTGAACAGGTTTACCAGCTCCTGGAGGATGGATTTCTGGCTGGGTGTGAGCTCGATCGATGACATGGGTTCGGATTGGACACTGACTTTCATAAAGGCGACGGTGGGCCGGGGGGAAGCGAACCCCGGCGCGCGGCGTTTCGCGTCCCGAAAGACCGACACGTCTTTGTCCACCCGAGGACCCGTTCGGTGTATGCAGGACAAGCGCGTTTTGGTCACGGGGGGCGCGGGGTTCATCGGTTCGAACCTCGCGAACCACCTCGCCGACGGGAACGAGGTCGTCGCTCTCGACGACCTCTACCTCGGGACGCCCGAGAACCTCGACGAGGACGTCGAGTTCGTCGAGGCGTCCGTCCTCGAAGACGACCTGCCCGCAGACGTCGACGTCCTCTTTCACCTCGCGGCGCTCTCCTCGCGGAACATGCACGAGGAGAACCCCCAGCACGGCGCCCGTGTCAACGTCGAGGGGTTCGTCAACACCGTCGAGCAGGTCCGCGAGGCGGGCTGTGACACCGTCGTCTACGCCTCGACCTCTTCGATCTACGGCTCGCGGACCGAGCCCTGTCCGGAGGAAATGGAAGTCCACGCGGCGACGGGCTACGAGGCCTCGAAGCTCGCCCGCGAGCAGTACGGCGAGTACTACTCCGAGTTCCACGAACTGTCGATGGCCGGGATGCGCTTCTTCTCGGTCTACCAGGGCTACGGCGGCGCCGAGGAGCACAAGGGCGAGTTCGCCAACCTCATCGCCCAGTTCGCCGACGAGCTGGCGAACGGGGAGGCCCCGCTCATCTACGGCGACGGCACACAGACCCGCGACTTCACCCACGTCGACGACATCGTTCGGGGCCTGGAACTCGCGGCCGACCACGAGCTCGACGGGGTCTACAACCTCGGCACCGGCGAGTCCTACTCGCTGAACGAGCTCGTCGCCGAGCTGAACGAGCGCCTCGGGACCGACATCGAGCCGGAGTACACCGAGAACCCGATGAAGAACTACGTCCACGACACGTTGGCCGACCCCTCGAAGATGAAGGCCGCGACGGGGTGGGAGCCTCGCATCTCCTTCGACGAGGGGCTCGACCAGGTCTGCGCGCAGTACCGCTAACCGGAATCCCCGTCGGAGTGGAACTCGGACCGTTCTGCGAACTCGACGGTGACGGCGACGTCCGCCCCGGTCCGCCGCGAGAGTCGCCGGCCGACCGCCCCGGCGAGGTCCGGGTAACCCTCGTCGGCCGGACGGCTCACGACGACGTCCACCTCGCGTTCGCCGCCGAGCAGCCCCAGCCCGGTGAACTCGGCCGAGACCGACCGGAGCGTCAGCTCCGCGTACTCCGGCCGTTCGAGGGTGTCCTGGACGGCCCCGTTCGCGGTGTTCTCGACCCTGACGTGTTCGACCATCGCCACCGTTGGGGCCGCGAAGAACGCGAGCAGGACCACGACCGTGACGAGGAGGACGGCCGTCCCCTGCCGGCCGAAGTTGGCGCGGAGCTCGCCGGGCGTCCAGCCCTCCGGTCGGTAGCCGAGATACCACAGAGTACCGGTGCCGGCGAGGACGATCGAGGCGGTGTTGACGACGAGCAGCGTCGCGGCCCCGAGCGCGACCGTCGGGAGCGCCCAGACCACGCCGATGCCGACGGCGGCCGCGGCGGGGACGACCGCCGCGGCGATGGCCACGCCGACCAGCGAGAGCGGGAGGTCCGTCGCCACGCCGAACGCGGCGGCGGCCCCGGCACATAGTCCCAGCGCCAGCGAGAGGACGCCGGGCGAGACGCGCGAGCCGACCTGTTCGACCGTGCTGACGTCCAACGCCGGGGCGAAGAACAGGCCGGACTTCAACAGCCAGCCGGCGGCGGTCGCGGTGGCGACGGCGAGGAGGAGCCCGAGAACCAGCGATCGGAGCCCGTCGGTCAGCATACGGCGGTCGCCGAGGACGGTCCCGACGGAGCCGGTGATGGCCGCGCCGACCTGCGGGGCGATGGCCATCGACCCGATGACGACGGCCGCGGCGTCGAGCAACAGCCCGGCGGTGGCGACGATGGCGCTCAGGGCCGTCATCACGTAGTAGCTCCGGCGGTCGGGGAGGAGCGACTGGGCCTTCGAGCGCACCTCCTCGTGGGTGACGCTGTCGTCCTCCTCGGTACCCTCGACGTAGCGCTCCTCCAGTTCGGCGAACCGCTCCGTGTTCGCCGTCTCCGCGTTCGCGATGACCGTGTAGGTCCCGTCGTCGACGCCCGCGTCCCGGAGGGCGTCCAGTACCGTCTCTACCGCGCCACCGGGGACCGGGAACTCCACGACGTGGGCCCCGTCGCGGCTCCGTTCGTCGGTCACGACGCAGTCGACACCCTCCTCGTCGAGGACGCCCGTGACGGCGTCGAGTTCTTCGGAGGGGACGAGGAGGTGGACGAGTCGCATGGACGAGGTTCCCCGTCCACTGCCTTGGGACTGGCGTATCGGACTCGCGGGAGGGATGGCCACCCGAACTGGACTAGACTGGACTGGACTATACCGGACCGGTCCCACTAAACCAGCGGCATGCAGAGCACACCCATGGACGTCAGAGTCATCGGAGTCCCGATGGACCTCGGAGCGGACCGGCGCGGTGTCGACATGGGGCCCTCGGCCATCCGTTACGCCGGCCTCGAGCGGGAGGTGGAAAGGGT
>JBEPXB010000028.1:0-11854 GCA_041642135.1 Halobacteriales archaeon
GGGGTAGGTCCGGGTCATCGAACCAGCGTCACCGAGACGTTGGCGTTCAGGACGACGAACTCCGCGATTTCGCCCAGGGTGACCTTCCCGAGCGGCGAGGTCTCGCCGCCCCCGAGGACGAGTCGGTCGAACCCCTCCCCTTCGGCGACCTCGACCAGCCGGCTCCCGGCGTGGCCCTCCAGGACCAGCACGTCCGCGTCGAGGGCCGACTCCCGGAGGAACGACTCGACCCGCTCGCGGACCGCCTCGACGGCCAGCTCCGAGTCGGGGTTCTCGACGACCGCGACGGTCAGGTCGTCGCCCGCCTCCGTCGCCCGTTCGACGGTCCGCTCGAGCGCGCGGAACGAGTCCTCGCTCCCGCCGATACCCAGAAGCACTCTCATGTCCGGGGGGTCGATGCCCCGAGGCAAAAGCCTACGCTTCCGTCCCCCTCGTCGGGCCGTCTCCTGGCTGTCTCCCGGCCGTCTCACCGGTCGGCCGAACGCTTTTGTCCGGGCGACGCCCACCGACGGCCATGGGTGCCCTCCGGAACGCACGCGAGGAGTTGCCGGGCGTCGTCGCCGTGCTCGTGCTCGGGCTGGGCCTCGCGGACCTCTTCCTGAACGTCGTTCCCGGGGTTCCGTTCTGGGTGATCTTCATCATCGGGTTCGCCGTCGTCCTCCCGCTGGTCGGGATCCTGTTCGACGAGGACGACGAGTCCGCGACCGCCGCCGACCCGTCCGCGAACCGGGACCGGGAGGGGGAGCAGGAGCAGGAGGACCCGCTCGAGCGGCTGAAACGCCGGTACGCGGAGGGGGAGATCGGCGACGAGGAGTTCGAGCGCCGGCTCGAACGGCTCCTCGAGACCGAGGACGAGAGCACGGCGACCGACTACCTCCGGCGCGAGCGCTCGACCGGTGACTCCCCGGCCCGCGAACGCGAGGAGGCGTAGCCGCCCGACCCCGACCCCCGTCCGCCGCCCGTCAGACACGCCCGACAGGTCTTTTTGTGGACGGCTCCCACGGCGAAACATGACCGAGGAGTCGCCCGGGGAGGCGGACTGGGAGGACGGGGCGGACCTTACGCCGGCCATCACGCGGGTCGACGACGGGGCCGATGGGGACGGCCCGCGACAGGCCGTCAGGCGGGTCGACGACGCGGAGACCGGGGGTGCCACCACGGAGCCCGAGACGCCGGAGATACCGCCGGACGTCCGCGAGTACGCCCGGTTCTCGAAGATCGACGGCGCCACCTACGACCGCGCCAACGAGTTCCTCCGGGACCGCACGTACATCACCGCCCGGGAGTGGGCCATCGCGCGGCTCTGTGCGGACTTCCGCACCGAGACCGGCGTCGAGATGACGAAGATCGGCGAGAACCTCCCCCACCTCGTGCCGTTCATGACCGACACGTACACCCCACAGGCCGTGAACCAGGCCCGGTCGTCGTTCAAGGGCAAAGTCCGCAAGGCCGGTGCGACGTTCCTCTACGGCGCGATGTGTGACTTCTTCACCGCCGAGGAGCTCGACGACCTGATGTACGAGGTGACGGAGGTGGCGAAGTTCCTCCTGGAAGTGGAGGGCGTCGAACTCACCGTCGACGACGAACTGGAGGCCGAGGACCGCATCTCCAGCGTGATGCGCGAGGTCCGGGAGTCATCCGCGGCGCTCCGTCACGACCACGTTACCTGCCCGGAGTGCGGCCACGAACTCTCGCCGGACGGTGAGCATATCGAGAGCGAGCCGGCGTCCGCTGACGATTAGCCCACCACTTTTTCCTCGTCGGGTTCGCTCGCTCGCGCCTTCGGCGCTCGCGTCGCGAACCTCTCCTCGCAAAAACTTGGGGAAAAAGTGCGCCCCTCGCTCCCTGCGGTCGCTCGGGGCGGGTGAACCGCGCTCGCTACGCTCGCGCGGATGCTCGTGCTCTTTTTCCTCCGCGGTAGTTCTCGTATCGAGTACTAACCGTCCTCATCCCGATCCGAAAATCCGTATAGAGCTCAATGAAACACTAAAGAGAGAATAGGTCTCGACAGTCGTACTGTATACTGCGCGGGAATCTTGCACGCCAGATACTGTGAAGTAACTACTCTCACCAAGGTACCACCGAGATCGTGGCAGATAACCGAGGACGCCCTACGAGACGAACTGCAACGGAAGCCCTCCAGTGCTGGTGCGAGGGTCATGAATCCGCCACGGTTGCACATGGTAGGTCTCGACTACAGGTCCGACGAGCAATTAGTCAAAACGCTTAATCAGGCCGTCTACTGTTTCCCCCCGCCGTTCGACAGCTGTCCTGTGCGCTCTATTCAAATCGGTTCTTCCGGGAGTCCTGATGATATCAAGAGCTTCTTTGTACGCCGTATTTTCGCTGTATCTCGTGACATACGCTACCCAGTCCTCCCGTTGATGATCTCGAAGGAACGCGTTGTACCCGTCTTCAAGGACCCGATCAGGTTTGATCTGTGCGGCAGCAGCCGCTCTACACAGATACGCGGCTGAGTCACGCAATGAGCGCTGCATCGACGGATTTGCTTTCGAATAGTCCGGATTAGATTCGACAAGATTCGCGAGCCCAGCTTCAACAACATTCATCCCACCAGGGAATCCGGATTCGAGATTTCCTTCGCGTGGGATTCCGAGATCTTCTTCGAATCCATGCCCTATGAACCCGTACTTATCCTGAGGAGCGTATCCAGGTATCGGGTCATCTCCTGGTTTGTCTGGTCTGTGACCGTCTCCGAACGCAGTTCGGAGTTCGTCCGTTGACAAGTGGTCATAGATGAGTGATAGATCGTGCATTGCGGCGCGGAGTCGCTGTCGAATCTTGTACCGGAACGCTCGGTCAGCATCGCCTGACTTGTCAACGTTCCCTCGGAGGTAGTTCCGTTGTTGATGGCTTAAGACCGATCCTGGGCGCGGATCATCTGACTGGACCATGTGAACGCATGCGTTCACGCAGTCAAAATACTACCGACGGACTGACGGAGAGGCATGAGTGACCGACCGGAGGGAACGAGGAGACGATTTCCATGGGTAGGGCTTGTAGTGGTCGTCGTGTTGGTGATAACTACTTCGTGGGTGCTGGGATGGGGAAAGGCCGGAATCGGGATAGCTGCTGTCCTGATCGCGCTTTGGGATGCTCGGAGTTAGTTGTGAGCCTGTAGGCGCCGTAGCCCTGAATTCACTCTCTGGATGTGGCACACGAGTCGTGATGGAAATTAAATATTTTATTACCGTGCGCCGAAATCATAACCAACGTAGTGTTACACGGTCCCAATTAATTGTGGTACCATTCCGACAGCACCCGTGAGCGAGGCCGAAGGCCGAGCGAGCGGCCATTTTCACACATGTTTTTGAGCCGAGCGGTTCGCGAAGCGAACCCGAGGCTCAAAAAGATGGTGGCTGAGGGAAGTAAGCCCCCTTCTGTTCGGCCCGGCATTCGGCTGAGCACCCGTCGCGTGTCCGGGCTACCTTGATGCGACGGGCTTGCACCGGCGAGGTTGCGCCGTTCCATCCGTTCTCCACGATCACTCCTCTGGCGGGTTAACTCGCTTCCCTTGCGGGTCGCTTCGCGCGCCTCATCGGTCGCGTGGAGTGGTCTCGTTTCTGTTCCAGAGCCAGCGGTCTCCCGCTCCGGACTCGCGTCCGGTCGCCCGCCCGGACGGTGGGGGGACTTTCCTCACTTCCGGGTCGCCCCGGTAGCGGAGGCCGGGCTCCCTCTACCGTCCCGAACTACTCGGTTCGGGGGATTAAGCCCTCCGGTGGCCCGAGAGCCGTCGGGCGAGCGCCGCACTCGAGACCATCTCGACGAGGCCGAACGCCACGGCCGGGAGCGCGGCCGCTGTCGGGAACCCCGCCGTGACCACGACCCCGGCGGCGACGGCGAAGTCACGCATCCCGACCGAGAACAGGGCGGTCACCCGTTCGGTCCCGTCGAGCGGCCTGCCGACGAGCCAGCCGAGCGCGTAGCCGAGGCCGTTCAGCGCGGCCGCACCCGCGAGGACGGCCACGAGCGTCCCGCGCCCGCCGCGGACGAGCCCCGCGTTCGCTGCCGCGACGATACCGATCACGACGACGACCATCAGTGCCGACACCGACGGGTAGTACCGGTCGTAGCGTCCGACGCGGTCGGGGTACCGCGCCCGGAGCCCGACCGCGACGGCCATCGGGAGAACGACCGCGAGCAGGAGGCTCCGGACGACGCCGACGGGGTCGAACGGGGCGGTCGCGCCGAGGAGCAGCGTGACCGAGGCGGGGACGAGGCCGATGCTCCCGACCCCGACCGCCACGAGGACGACCGACGAGAGCGCGGTGTCACCGCCCGCGAGTTCGGTCATCACCGGCGAGACGAGTTCGGGCGTGACCGCCCCGAGGACGACGAACCCGACCGTCGCGGCGGGCGGGAGCGAGAGCGCCCGTGCCACTGCGAACGCCGCGACGGGCATCGCGACCTGCGCGGCCAGGAGGAGGCCGACCGCCCGAGGACGGACCCGCCGGAACGCAGCCGGCGAGAGGGTCAGCGAGACGCCGCCGACCATCACCGCGAGGATCGGCGTCGTGAGCGGTGTGAGCCGGCCGAGCGACGGGACGGCCAGGCCGAGGCCGACCGCCGCGGCGACCCAGACGACGAGGTAGTCCTCGAGCAGTACGGCTGCCCGGTCCAAACGGGACACGCGCGGCTCTGCGTGGGGCGGAGGGATAAACGGCCGCCGGACGTGTGCGGGTCGGGACCGGTGGAGTTGGCCGGTTCAGGCCGTCGCACCGACCCGGTCGGCGACGGCGTCGGCGATCCCCTCGACGTCGTACTCGTCGCCCTTCTCGAAGACGGTCTCCCCGTCGACCCGTACCTCGAACACCCCGTGGTCGCCGGTCACGAGCGCGACGCGGTCGAGCCGCTCGCCGAACCGCTCCAGCAGCGCCCGCTGGACGCCGACGGCGCGGTCGAGGAAGCCACACGGCACGCAGTACTCGATCTCGACGGCAGGCTCGGACATGACGACCACTCGTTGTGTCTCCGAGGTGAAAAGCTCCCGGTCAGTCCCCACCGACCCGTTCGGCGTCCTCCCGGCAGCGCTCGCCCGCGGCCTCTATGTCGAACTCGCGGACGACCTCGCCGTCCTCGATCAGCGGTTCGAGCAGGGGCTCGCCCTCCACGTCGGTCCCGGAGTGTGCGACGTGGTGGCCGCCGTCGGGGGTCCGGTAGACCTGCTTGGTCCCCGAGAGCTTCCCGCGCTTGGCCGCGGGTTCGCCCTCGAGTTCGACGATGTCGAGCGCGAAGTCGACCGGATCGGCGTTCGAGATGTGCGACCCGACGCCGAAGCCGTCCGCGACGTCGCCGAGGTGGCGGATCGACTCGGGGGTGAGCCCGCCGGAGACGAAGATCCCGACGTCCTCGTGCCCGCGGGCGTCGAGTTCCCAGCGGACCTCCCGGGCGATGTGCCGGAAGTCACCGCGGCGCGAGGACGTCGTATCGAGACGGACGCTGTCCAGGTCCGCGATCGTCTCTGCGGCCCGGAGCGCCTCGTCCACCTCGTCGGAGTAGGTGTCCACGAGAGCGACCCGCGGCACGTCGGGACCGACCCCCTCGTCGAACGCCCGCCAGGCATCCTCCTGGTGGCCGTTCCCGAAGCAGATCACGAGTGCGTGGGGCATCGTCCCGCCGGCCTCGCGGCCGAGGACCTCGCCGGCGGCGACGTGTGAGAAGCCGTCGACGCCGCCGATCAGCGCCGACCGCTCTAAGGCCGCGGTCGAGGCCGGATGGATGTGCCGGGCGCCGAAACTCAGGATCGGTTTGTCCGGGGCTGCGGCCTTCGCCTCGCGGGCCGCCGTCGCGACGGCAGAGGCGTACGAGAGGAAGCCGAGGATGGAGGTCTCGTAGCGGGCGAACGGCCGGTAGGGCCCCTCGATACGCATCACGGGACCGCCGTCGAAGTGGGTGCCCTCTCGGAGCGCGTGGACGTCGACCGGGAGTCCGGCGAGGAGGTGTGCGGCGTCCTTCACGCCCGCGAGCACCTCGAACTCGCCGGTCGGGAACTGGTCGGCCGTCACCTCGGCGACGACGTGCGGGTTCCGACCCGCGTGGTCCAGGGCCTCCTCGGTCCGGAGGAAGTACGCGTCGGTGGCCCGCCCCTCGCGGATGGCCGCCTCGGAGACGAGGTCGAACATACCGGCCGCAGGGGGGGCCGGTCGAAAAAGGGCCCGATCGGTGTCGTAGGGGGAGCGCGGCTCAGGCGTCGAACTCCGTCAACTCCGGCGAGACCGACCGCCCGTCGATCTCGTCGGCGTGCGCCTCGTCGTAGGCGGCGCGGTACCGCTTGAGCTTCCGGTAGAGGAAGTAGCCGAAGAAGCCGTCGTAGAGGACGACGAACCCGAAGAACGCCAGGAGTGGGGGGATACCGAGGAAGAACGACCCCAGGCCGGCGACGATCCCGACGACCGAGTTGTACGTCCCGTGGATGAACGCGGCGATGAGCAGCCCCTTGACGACGATCGGGCCGGCCCGGTCGGGGTTGAACTTCGCCAGGCCGAGATAGTAGCCGGCGAACGCCGAGTAGATGACGTGTCCCGGACCGGCGAGCGCGCGGAGGGCGGTGATCTGTCCCCCGGACCCGATTATCTGTCCCACGCCGCCGAACTGAGCGACGCCCGCGCCCAGACCCAGCGCGCCGACGCCGAACACCGCCGCGCCCTCGGGTCCGACGATCGACGCCACCTGGCCGCCGTCCATGTTCAGGTTCCGCGTGATGTAGAGGGCGTTCTCGATGGTGGCGAAGCCGAGGCCGGCGACGGCGCCGTACACCGCCCCGTCGACGACGGCGTCGAAGCTCTCCGTCCGGTAGGGGAGGAGCCTGACCGCGAGCCACTTCACCGTCTCCTCGACCGGTCCGACGAC
The DNA here is from genome assembly GCA_041642135.1 of Halobacteriales archaeon. Taxonomy (GTDB): domain Archaea; phylum Halobacteriota; class Halobacteria; order Halobacteriales; family Haloarculaceae; genus Salinirubellus. The sequence goes on from JBEPXB010000028.1 coordinate 6,871, forward strand.
GAGATAGAAGAACAGTATCGTGCCGATGACGGGGACGAGGCTCAGGGCGGGCTGGAGGAAGCTGTTGATGAGGGCGGCGAAGCCGGCGAACAGCACGCCGAGCACGAACGTCCCGACGAGGAGTTCGAGCGGTTCCCCCTCGGTGACGTCGGCACGGTAGACGTACCAGACCAGGGCGAACGCCGGGATAACCGAGAGGGCGACCAGTCCCACCGCGGCGGGTCGGTCGGCCAGCGTCGCCCCGATGCCGCCGAGGAGGAACTGTGCGAGGACGATGAGCAGCGCCATCAGGATGAAGATGGCCCGCGTGACCGTCACCACCCCGTTGTAGACCCGCTGGGAGAGGCGGTCGAGCCACGACCGCGGCTCCCACGTCGCGATATCGTAGAGGTCCTGCGCGCCGTCGGCCCGGGCCTCGACCGGGTCGCGTTCGGTCATGCGGGATCAGTCGGAGGGGCACTTCTAATGCTTTCTCACTGCGTGTGCCGAGGGGCCCGACCGGGACACCGCTATGGGACCCGGATCGTCGTGTCCGGTGTGGATCCCCGCACGACACGACTGAAACCTACGGCCGCCGAGACCCTCGCGCACACGGGTCCTATCGCCGGGGTGGCTACCGAGCCGTCGCACCCCGCCGGCCTCGGACCGGCCACAAACTGTTAGTGAATCGACCCGAAAGCCGACACCGGGCGTGGGCCGAGGCCTCCGGGAACGGTTCGCGATGGGGAGACGACAGGGGGACGATGACGGAAGACGGGGAAGATAAAAGTAATGGGGGGCACAGACGGGGACGAGACGTCGCTTTCGGAGCGGGGGCGCTTCCTCGGACGGCTTCGGGCGCACGGGGACGTCGTCGCAGTCGACTTCACCCGCGACGGGTACCGGACGGTGTTCGTCGAGGTCGTCCCGGACGGCGGGCTCGACGAGGGGTTGCGACGCGAGGCCGAACGGATCGGGTACGCCGTCGAGTCCCGGGGAACGGACGGCTGGCGACAGTGGCGACTCCCGGAGTGGTGGGAGGGCTCGCCCGAGGACGTCCACGTGCTCCGCCTCGATCCCGACCGGAGACCGTTCCGACGGGGACCCACGGGGGGATCGAACGGCGAGTGAGCGGGCCGACCGCGGATCCGAACGGCGAGTGAGCGGGCCGACTCCGGACCGGTTCCGCCTACCGGTAGCCCTCGACCAGCGACTCGACGTACTTCGCCACCACGTCGACCTCCAGATGGACCGGGTCCCCGGCCGACTTCGAGGCGAGGTTCGTCAGCCGATAGGTCTCGGGGATGATCGCCACGTCGAACTCGCCCTCGCTCTCGCCTTCCCCGTCCCCCGTCCGGAGATCGGCTACGGTCAACGAGATCCCGTCGACGCAGATGGAACCCTTCTGGACCACGTACCGGGCCATCGACTCCGGGAGCGAGAACGTGAACGTCCAGTCGTCCCCCACCCGTTCGATACCCACGACCTCGGCGGTGCCGTCGACGTGTCCCTGAACGAAGTGCCCGTCGAACCGGCCGTCGGCGGGGAGCGCCCGTTCGAGGTTCACCGGATCCCCGACACCGAGGTCGCCGAGATAGGTCTTCTCGACGGTCTCGGCCGAGAGGAACAGCTCGAACGAGTCGCGGTCGTAGTCCTCCACGGTGAGACACGCGCCCGAGACGGCGATGGACTGTCCCACGGAGAGGTCGTCGCAGAACGACGCCGACACACGGAGGCGGAGGCCGCCGTCGGTCCGCTCGCGGCCGACGACCTCGCCCGTCTCCTCGACGATGCCCGTGAACATGCTCGTTCGTAGGGGCCAGGGCGGTGAAAGGCGTTCCCGTCCGCGTCCGTGGGTGCTGGAACGATGGCAGTCCGTGTTGGGGGCATCGGGTGGGACTGATACGGTCGTGCGTAATTCTTTGCCGCCTCACGGCCCCTCGTTCCGTCCCACCGGTCTCGAGACACCGATCGTCCTGAAGATCGCTGAAAACGGTTACGCACGACCGTATGAAAGGGGCCGTGCGAGCGGGCCTCTGACCCGCGAGCAGAAGTCGAGACGGCGGGGGCTTTCGAGGTGTCCCTGGCGGCTCTGCCGTAGTGAACGAGAACACCCCGAAAGCCCTCGATCCGTTTCAATCCCACCCGATGGTTTCCGTACTCGTCACCGCGAACACCTGCCTCCAGTACCGCCCACCTCCTCATCCGGGGATTACCGACCCGTCCGCGAGTGATGCGGGACGCTTTTCTCGCCGCGTGGCCTTCGACGTGACATGGGCAGGGGAATCCTCGGGATCGTCGGCCTCGCGGTGACGCTGGCGTTCGCCATCCCCGTCGCCCTCCTCGGGCTGGACATGCTGACGAAAGGGGACACGCTGCTCGGCGGGGGGTTCCTCGCGTTCGCGGCCCTGATGGTGGTCCTCCAGGAGTACCTCACGACGCCGGGGGACATCCCGGGCCGGGTGGCCGGCCGGCTCGTCGGGACGGTGGCGAAGGAGCCGGAGGTCGAATCCGACGCCGGGGAGGGCCCGAGGGAGGACCCCGAGTAGGACGCCGAGTAGGACGCCGATCCGGGAGGGAGGGCGTGCGAACCCCGACCCCGACCTCGGCCCCCCGGCGGCTGACTACCTCGGCCGCGACTACTCGGCTTCCGGTTCGGGCGCCTGGGCGCCGACCTCCTCCGTCGGCTCCTGCGCCGTCTCGATCAGCTCCTGGAGCGACTGGTTCGTCGGCTCGTTGTGCAGGAGCACGTCGATCGGCAGGGTGGGCGCGCCGTCCACGAGGTTCTCGAGGAGGACGAGCCGCTCGCGGGCCCGGGACATCCCGACGTAGAACACCCGGCGCTCGTTGTCGGTGAGCGTCGGCACCGGGTCGGCGTTCTTCGTGAACTCCGTCACCCCGGGGACGTCCTCGGGGTCGGGCACCGAGGCGGCCATCTGCTCGACAACCTTCTCCGTGAGGTCGGTGGCGACGAACACGTGGTCGGCCTCGCGGCCCTTCGCGGAGTGGATCGTCCCCACCCGGACGCGGTTGGGGTCCATCCCGCGGTACCGTCCGGAGAAGTACGCCTTCACCGAGCGCTCCTGGAAGTTCGACACCCGCGAGAGCATGTCCGCGGCGGAGCCGGGTCCGGGGAGGAAGGGAGCGTACTCCTTGACGAGCTCCGGGGAGACCTCCATGTCGGTGAGGTCGTCGACCCCTTCCTCGTCCTGGAGTTCGTCGATGGCGTCGAACAGGTCGTCGCGCTCGCCGGTGCCGAACGCCGAGTCGACGAGCATCTCCGCGAGTCGACGCGCTTCGAGTCCGTCGACGGATTCGCCGGCGTCGACCTTCTCGACGGCGTCGACATACCCCCGGAGGCGGTCGGTCCAGAGTCGCGTGTCCGTCAGCGAGACGAACGGGATGCCCTCGCCGATGAACTCGTCGACGAACTGGAACATCTGGTAGCGCGCGCGGAACAGGACCATCACCGAGCAGTCCTCGTCCTCCTCGACGGTGGCCTTGACGTTCCGGACGAGTTCGAGCATCGACGGACTACGGACCGCCTCGACGCGGCCGCCCTCCTTGCGGGGCTTGAGGTCCTTCTCCTGGCGCTTCTCGATGTGGCGTATCTCGCGGTTGACGACGTGGAGGATGCGCGAGGGGAGCCGGTAGGAGTTCGGCAGGACGACGTCCTCGTCGACCCGCTCGTCGAGCAGGAGGTTCGGGTCGGCTCCCTGCCAGGCGTAGACGACCTGGTCGTCGTCGCCGGCGATGATGACCGACTCCATGTGCGGGCGCCACTCCTCGTACACCTCGTACTGGAGGGTGGTGATGTCCTGGAACTCGTCGATGACGAGGTGGTCGACGCTCGGGACGAGCGAGCGCTGTTTCACCCGCTCTAACATGTCCGCGAAGCCGACGACCCCCTCGCGGCCCTTGTAGGCGCGCCACGCCCGGATGGCCTCGGGGACGTCGATCCGGTCGTCGTCGCTCGGCCACGTCGGGGTGTACTTGTTGCCGGTCTGGGCGTTCGGGTCGACGTCCGGCGGGAGTCTGACCTCCTCCTCGTCCCACTTGAACGGCACCTCGTACCAGTCGGCGACGTCCCGGCGGGTCCGCTGGAGCCACTGGCTCGTCGCGATGATCTTGTTCCCGATGGTGGTCGAGCGGGCCGACCGTCGCCGCGACCCCTCGTACTCGTCCTCGAACTCGAGGCCGTACTCCTCGCAGAACTCCTCCTTGTGCTTCTCCCCGACCACGTCCCCCCGCGAGAGGTTCAGCAGTTCGTACGCCTTCGCGTGCATCGTGCTGACGTTGCCCTTCAGCGAGCGCGGGGAGCGGTCGAGGCGCTCGGCGAGGCGTTCGCGGACCTCCGAGGCGGCCGCCCGGGTGTAGGAGACGACGAGGATGTCCCTGACCGGGACCCCCTCCTCGAGCATCTGGTCAACCCTGTCGAGCAGGGCTGTGGTCTTCCCACTCCCCGGGCCGCCGAACAGACGGGTCACCTGCGGGTCGCTCATTGGACGTCACTAGGGACGCGGCCCCATAACGCTGTTTGATGTGTCCCGTGGACGTGTGGACGTCTCGTGGCGACACTGTGGGACCGCCGGTCGAGCCTCGGAGGTCGGTCGCCTTCGGGATCGTTCGGGTCGACAGAGACGTCGCCCGTCGGGTGAGGCCACGCCGCCCGTCGGATGCCGCGTCGCCACCGGTGGCTACGCGGCGTGTAGACGCAACCGAGAGGAGGGAACGACCGGGTTACGGCTCCCAGCCGCAGACCGTACAGGTTACCGCGTCGAGTCCGTGGAGACCGCTACACTCGGGACATCGCTTCTTGTTGTAATCGCGCTCCCAGGAGGGCCCCTCGACTTCGTGGCCACGATCGGACAGGAACTCGTCGAAAACGTCGTTGTTCGCGGTCGCCATACGAGCGGTGGTATGACGGCGGTCGACATAAATCTGTGGTAGGAGGTGTCACGGGTGGATGACACACGGCAGCGGACGTGTCCACCGGAAGGCTCAC
>JBEPXB010000029.1:0-11646 GCA_041642135.1 Halobacteriales archaeon
CTCCCGGCTTGCCGGTAACGATGCCGTAGGCGTCCGCGGCGTGGGCTGCCCCCTGCTCGTGGGCCATCGTGACGTGGGTCATCGAGGAGTCGAACAGGGCGTCGTAGACGGGCATGATCGCCCCGCCCTGCACCCCGAACAGGTACTCGACGCCGGCGTTCTCGAGCGCCCGGACGACCGACTGCGCGCCGTTCGTCACCGGTGCCGGTTCGGCGTCCGAGTCCGTCTCCGGTTCGGGCTCGGCCCCCGCCGTGGCCCCGTCGACCTCCGGGTCTTCCCGGACGGGCCGTGGTTCGCCGCTCATGCTGTCCCTCCCGCCCGCTCGTGCGGGCCGGCGCTCGGCGCCTGTCGTGCGTGTCGTCCCCACGACGGTGCGTATCGTGCGTGTCGTCTGGGTGGTGCTGCTGTCATCGGTTGTCTGGATCCGGAACCGGTCGACCTCCTGGAGGCCGACCTGTCTGTCGAAAACGGTGCGAGTCGCGTCGGTGGGTAGTGTGGTGTAGGGGTCAGAGTACCCCTACAATGATCGAGACGCGAAGCGCGGCCGCGTCGCTGTCGGCGGGCGTTCCCCGACCGGCGACGTGCCGCGTCATCACTTCCCTCGTTGTACACCCATCGGTAAAGAAGCTTGCGAACCCCACGTCCCGTCGGTCGACTGTGGGGGTTGAGCCCCGTCGGCTGACCACGGGGATCACGCCCCGTCGGCGGGCCGCGGGAGGCCGCTCCGTCCCGGCCGCCCGTGCGGTACGGCGGGCGCTCTCCGGGGGGTGTGAACGGGGGGGTCCGCATCCCTATACCCTGACCTCCTCGCGGGCGACGCCGACCTCGCGGGCGAACCGCTCGAGCACGTCCATCGTGACCCGGCGCTTCTCCGCGCCGAAGTCCTTCACCCGGCGGGTGACCTCGCGGACCTCCTCGTCGGTCGGGTCGAACCCGACGTCGATCAGCCGCTGGCGGACCGAGTGGGTCCCCGTGTGCTTCCCGAGGACGAACTCCCGGGTCGCACCCACCATCTCGGGAGTCATCACGCCCGGCTCGAACGTGTCGGTGTTCTCCAACACGCCCGCGGCGTGGATGCCCGACTCGTGGGAGAACGCGTTGGCCCCCACGACCGGCTTGTTGCCGGGGACGGGCATCTCGGAGAGCTCCTCGACCAGCCGCGACAGCTCGGTGATCCGGGTCGTGTCGATCCCCGTGTCGACGTCGTAGAGCGCCTCGAGGGCCATCACGACCTCCTCGTAGGCGGCGTTGCCGGCCCGCTCGCCGATGCCGTTGACCGACACCTGCGACTGGACGCCGCCGGCCTCGTAGCCGGCCAGCGCGTTCGCCGCCGCCAGCCCGAAGTCGTCGTGCGTGTGGACGTCGATGTACGCGTCGGTCCGGTCGACGATCTTCCCGATGAGCTTGCCCATCCGGGAGGGGGTCGCCACCCCGCACGTGTCGGGGATGTTGATCCAGTCCGCGCCGGCCTCGGTCACCGCGTCGATGACCTCCATCAGGAACGCCTCCTCCGTGCGGGTGGCGTCCATCGGGGAGAACATCGCGAGCGCCCCCGCCTCTTTCACCCGCTCGACGCAGGCGACCGACCGCTCGACCGCCGCCTCGCGCGAGGCGTGCATCGAGTCCTGCAACTGGACGTCGCTGGTCGAACAGAACACGTGGACCATCTCCACGCCCGAGTCCAGCGCCGCCTCTACGTCCTTGTCGACTACCCGCGCAAGGCCCGCGGTGGTCGTGCGTGTGGAGTCGGCGATGTCGCGCACCGCCTCGAACTCGGCGTCGGAGTTGACCGGGAACCCCGCCTCGATGACGTGGGTGCCCATCTCGTCCAGCACCGCCGCTATCTCCCGTTTGTCCTCGTAGGAGAACGACGTTCGTGGCGACTGCTCGCCGTCACGCAGCGTAGTGTCGAAAATTCGTGCCTCGTCGATTTCAGAGGTGCTATCGAGTGTTCCCTGGAAGAACTCGATCCGCCGGCTGAGCCGACGTACCCTCGTTGGAGCCTGTCATGGCGTTCGATCAGTGTCGCGACACGATACATAAACGTGTCGGTACGGGGGTCCCGACGGCCCGAAAACCGACGGTCGGTCGGCCCGCCGACACGGGAAACCGGGCGACATAAACGCTATGGAATGGCCACATATGTCCTAATACGATACCCATGTGAGAGGCCGACGAGGAGGGTTCATATAGCCAGTCCGGTTGACGAACGGGCGCTTTCGGGGCGGCGGTCGGGGCTCGCGCGCACGGACGTCCACTCCCGTGGCCCTCGTCGACCACGACTCCCGTGGCCCTCGTCGACCACACGTCCCCCGTCGGCCATCACCCGGTATCCGTCCGCCGGCCGAACGTCGACCCGCCGCCCCGTCGTCCACCCCGCACTCCGCGGGGCAGTCCCGGACCCGGCGAGCACCGGACCCACACTCAAGTACGGCCGCGACGTACGACGGGTGTATGTCAGAAGACGTGACGCGACTGCTGCAGAAGGCGTACGGCGACGAGATCGAGACGGTGATGAACTACCTCACCAACAGTATCGTGCTCGACGGCGTCCGGGCCGAGGAGATCAAGGAGAGCCTGGACGCGGACATCCAGGAGGAACTCACACACGCTCGGCAGCTCGGCGAACGGCTCAAACAGCTCGACGAGCGCCCGCCCGGGAGCGCCGAGTTCGAGGCGCGACAGCACTCGCTGCAACCCCCGGAGCGCTCGACGGACGTGCTCGCGGTCATCGACGGCGTGATCGAGGCCGAGGAGGACGCCATCGAGACCTACCGGAGCCTCATCACGGCGGCCGAGGAGGCCGACGACCCCGTGACCGAGGACCTCGCGGTCACCATCCTCGCCGACGAGGAGGCCCACAGGACCGAGTTCCGCGGGTTCCGCAAGGAGTACGCCGACGACTGAGCGGGTCCGGGGCGACGCCCCGGTCGAGTGATCCCTCTCGGGGAACGGGAGGCGACGGTTTTTCTTCACCCGGCGCGCAGGGCGAGTCATGAGCGGAAGCGGCGACGGGTTCGACCTCGACCTGGACCTGCAGACGGCGGAGGGCGAACTGGACGACCCCGGCGAGAACGGACGGGTCGAACTGGGCGTGCTGGACGGGTCGGACCCGCCCGAGGAGTGGATCGAGGCCGTCGCCGACGGCGCGGTGCTCGTGCTCGCCGTCGAGGGCGACCTCAACGAACTCGCGGCAGGGTTCGCCCGCGACGTCAAGGAGATGGGCGGGGACCTGATGCACTTCCGGGGGTTCCTGGTCGTCTCGCCGCCCGGCGTGGAGATCGACACCGACCGGCTCTGACCGGGCGATTCGGGACCGTCCATTCGGGTTTTCCTACCGCACTCCGGCGACGAGACGGTCGGCCTCCGCGCCACACTCCGCGCAGTAGAGGACGTAGACGTCGCCCCCGTCCTCGACCTCGTAGTCCCGCCCGGTCGACTCGCCGCAGCTCTCGCAGAACTCCTCTATCACGGCCCCGTCGTTCGCCTTCGGCGCCCCCACCGCGACCACGCGAGTCTCGTCCGCGGCGGCGACGGCGCGGTTCACCGTCCCCGGCGGGACGAACAGCGCCTCGTCGGCCCCCATCCGGAGCGTCTCGGTCTCGCCCTCCGGCCCCATCTCCACGACCAGTTCCCCCTCGAGGACGTAGAAGACCTCCTCGTGGTCGGGGTGGTGGTGTCGGCCCCAGGGGAGCAGTTGGCCCTCGCTCGCGACGTAGACGTTGAACCCGAACTCCCGGGCGCCGACCGCCTCGTCGAGTTCGTACTTGTGGTCGGTCGAACTCGGGGCGTCGCGTGCGTCCTCGATCCGGAGGTGGCGGTAGGTGCGCTCGTCCTCGGCATCGGAACCGGTGTCCTCGCTCATGTGTGGGTTCGGGTGCGAGTGGTGGCGGCATATCCGTGGCGGTGCGTGGCGGTCGGGTGTAGGTGTCGGGTGGGACTGATACGGTCGTGCGTCGTCTTTTCCCGGCGGTACCCGACCCCGCCCGGGTGATCGCCGGTACATCGGTACGCACGACCGTATGAAAGGGGCCGTACTCTCCGGGAAGCACGGCGTTCACGAGAGTGGAGCTCTCGTGCAGTGTGCGAGACGGGATCAGGCTGTTCGAGTCACTTGTGGTTCTCTACACTGACATATCATCGGACCGCAAGCCACCTAACCCACCCCTCCGACCCACAGTGCGTGCAGACCACCCACGCGGTCCACGTCGGGGACGCCCGCGAGCTCCCGCTCGCCGACGGCTCCGTCGAGCTCGTCGTCACGTCCCCGCCGTACCCGATGGTGGAGATGTGGGACACGTCGTTCGCGGCGCAGGACCCGGCCATCGCGGACGCGCTCGAGAGCGGTGACGGCGACCGGGCGTTCGACCTGATGCACGACCTGCTCGACGGCGTGTGGGCCGAAGTCGCGCGCGTGCTCGCACCCGGCGGCATCGCGGTCGTCGACGTGGGCGACGCGACCCGGACCGTCGGAGGGACGTTCCGGCAGTACCCGAACCACGTCGAGGTCACTCGACGACTCCGCGAGCACGGTCTCTCCGCGCTTCCGGATATCGTCTGGCGCAAGCCGACGAACTCGGCGGCGAAGTTCATGGGCAGCGGGATGCTCCCGCCGAACGCCTACGCCACACTCGAACACGAGCACCTGCTGGTGTTCCGGAACGGCGACACCCGCTCGTTCCCGCCGGGCGACGACGACCGCTACGCCTCGGCCTACTTCTGGGAGGAGCGAAACGAGTGGTTCTCGGACCTCTGGGAACTCACCGGGACGCGACAGGACCTCCCCGGCGACGCCCGCGAACGGTCGGGGGCGTTTCCCCTCGACGTTCCACTGCGGCTCGTCCTGATGTTCTCGGTCTACGGCGACACCGTCCTCGACCCGTTCTGGGGGACCGGAACGACGTCGATGGCGGCGCTGGTCGCCGGGCGGAATTCCGTGGGCGTCGAGCGCGAACCCGACCTCGTCGAGGCGTTCGACGAACGGGTCAGCGAGGCGCCTCGGCTCTCGTGGGAGGTGGCGACCGAACGGCTCGAATCGCATCGGGCGTTCGTCACCGAGCGCCGTGCGGAGGGGGAGGAGCCGGGGTACGAGGCCGAACACTACGACTTTCCCGTGGTCACGAAACAGGAACGGTCGATCCGGTTGCGGGTCGTCGAGTCGGTCGAGCGTGACGGGGGTAGTGGGGATTCCGGTGGGTCCGAGGTGAGTCGGTGGGTCGCCGAGCACGAGACAGTGTAAGGGACCGTCGACAGCGCGTAGCGGGCGAACAGAACCGCGACCACCTCGAAAGCCCCGAGGCGCTGGACGAAGACGGGCGACGCAAGCACGCGACCGGAGGGAGCGCGCAGCGAGCCCCTCGAGTCCAGCGCCTCGCCCCTTTCAGTCCCACCCCGCGGTGGTCTTTCGGTCAGCCGCCGTCGGGTGGGACTGATACGGTCGTGCGTACCGATGTACCGGCGATCATCCGGACGGGGTCGGGTAGCGCCGGGAAAAGACGACGCACGACCGTATGAAAGGGGCCGACTGCTACGCGAACCCGGGCGACGGTGAGCCGAACGAACTGAGGCGAACGTCGCTGGACGAGCGAAGCGAGTCCAGCGGAACAAGCATCCGCAGGCCGAAGGCCGAGGAGCACAGCGAGTCCCGGGAGCCGAGAGGTCGGGGGCTTTCGAGGTGTTCTCAGCACCCGTAGCGGTCAAGTAGCCTTGCCACGAGACCCCACGCGCTTTTATCAAGAACCCCCGAACTCCCGTCGTACATGGACCTCTCGTTCGAGGAGTTCGTCCTCTCGGCGGCCACCGCCGACCTCTCCGAGGAACCGGCGGCACGCGAGCACGCCGACTGCGTCGAGTTCCGGATGGACCTCGCCGAGGGTGACCCGCTCGACGCGCTGGCGGCCTACGACGGGGAACTCCCGCTGCTGGTCACGAACCGACCGGAGTGGGAGGGCGGCGAGGCGACGGACGAGGACCGGACGGACACGCTCGTCGCGGCCGTCGAGCACGAGGCCGTCGCCGCGGTCGATATCGAACTCCACGAGGTCGCGGGGGGCGACGGCCTCGACGTCGTGGAGGCCGCACGGGAGGCGGAGGCGAAGGCGGTCGTCTCGGTCCACGACTTCGACGGGACGCCGCCCCGAAGCGAACTCCGGCGGCTGATCGAGCGGGCGAGCGAGTACGGCGACGTCGCCAAGCTCGCCGTCACCGCCGAGAGCCCCGACGACACGCTCGCGCTGCTGGCGGTGACCCGCGCGCACGCCTCGGCGGGTCGCACGGTCGCGACGATGGCGATGGGCGAGGCCGGCCGGCACACCCGCGTCGTCGCGCCGCTGTACGGCTCGCGGATCGGCTACGCACCCGTCGACCCGTCCCGGGCGACCGCGCCCGGACAGTACGACCTCGCGACGCTCTCGCGGCTGGTCGGGGAGCTCCGGTGAACCACGCCGGTAGTTCAAGAGGGGGCCCCTATCCGCCCCGAAGGCATATCTGCGGCGAGTGACAAGGACGCTAGAAGTGACGGGGCGACAGACCCACAAGCGGCCGTGGCTGGCCGCCATGCTGGCGTTCCTCCAGCCCGGTCTCGGGCACCTCTACCTGCGGGCGTGGATACGCGCGCTGCTCTGGTTCGCGCTCTGGTTCGGTACCCTCACGGTGGCCGTTCCCTCCGCGGGGGCCGGTGGCGTCCTCGCGGTCGCCGAGCGGACGCTCGGGGCGCTGGCCTCGCTCCCGCCGGAGGCCGCGCTCGCGCTCGGGTCGGTCACGCTGTTCAGTACGCTCGACGCCTACTGGCTCGCATCGCGGGTCAACGACCGCGCCCAGAAAGTCGAAGAGGGGACCGCGAACTGCCCCCACTGCGGCCGCGAGGTCGACCCCGAACTCGAGTTCTGCCACTGGTGTACCGAGCCCATCGACCTCGGCGTCGACGGGCGGTACGGGGACGGCGAGGAATCGCTGGCCCGATGATACAACACTGAGATGGGTTTTACGCCGAGCGAGCGTAGCGAGCGAACCCGAGCGAAAAAGCGGTTCTACTTCTCGATGATGCTCTCCTCGACGGCCTCGCCGAAGTGCCGGGCGGTGTCCTCGTAGTAGACGAGCATCTCGTCGCCCACTTCGAGGTCCGTCACCGCCTTGCGGCCCTCGCGCGTGGCGACCTTGATCGTCTCGGCGTTCTGGAGCAGTGTCTCGATGCGGTCGCCGTCCTCGGTTTCGGCCTGGACGCGGAACATCGGCCGCTTCTCGATCTTCACCCGGCCGACCAGCGCCTCGCGGGTCTTCCCGTCGGTATCGACGACCTGCACCTCGTCGCCGGAGCCGAGTTCGGCGAGGTACTTCGTCTCGCCGCCGGGCGAGCGGACGTAGGCGTGGACGGCCCCCGCGTTCACGCGGAAGGGCCGCGAGGCGACGTACGGTGATTCGGCCGTCTCGGCGTGGACGAAGAACAGCCCCCTGCTCATCGACCCGACGAGCATCCCCTCCTCGTCGGAGAGCATCGAGGCGGTGTCGACGCACACGCGGTCGGCGCTGCCCGTCTGTTCGATGGCGGTGACGGTGGCGTACTCGAGATCGAGCGTCTCGCGGTCGGCCTCCTCGCGCAGGCGGACCGTCTCGCGTATCTCGCCGGGGTCGTCGGTATCGAGCAGGACGCCCTCGGCGCCGAGTTCGAGCGTCTCGAACGCCGTCCGGGCCTCCTCGGCCGAACGGACGCCCGCGACGAGGCTCGTCTCCTCGCCGATGCGCGCGATGAGGTTCTCCAGCGGGATTATCTTCCAGTCCTCGCCGACGACGATGGTGTACGCGGCGTCGGCGGCCGCGGCCTCGGCGAACGCCTCGTGGTCGGGGCTCGTGATGCGGACGTAGGCCCCCTCGGCGGCCTGGTCCGAGCGCCGCAGGGTGGTCAGGTCGGCGCTGCCGGAGAGGTCGGTCGGCAGGTCGATGGTGCCGTCGCCCTCGCCGCCCTTGCCGACCACGAGCAGGTCCGGTTCGGCCTCCTCGCCCTCCTCGGCGTCCATCACGTGGACGTCGTCGCCGGCGAACGCCGCGACGTTCACCCGACCGAGCTCGCGGACCTTCGCCACGTCGCGCCGGTCGACCAGCACCCAGTCGACGCCCGCCTCGAGCCCGGCGGTGATCCGTCGCTTGCGGGCCTCCCAGTCACCCACCTCGTCGTCGGCCTTCAGCCAGACGGTCCGGTCTGTCATGTGGTCGGGGGGTCGAGGGGTGCCGTATTTAAGGTGGCGAACGACGGGCCGTCTCCTCCGTGACGGCCGTTCACCGATGGAGTGCGAACACGGCCACGGACGCGAACACGTAGCAGACGACCACGACGAGCGCGGCGACGACGAGCGTCGCCGCCGGTGCCCGGACGATAGCGATGGGTCCCGTCGGGTTACAGTCGCCGGCGGCGCGGACGAGTGCCAACGTGCCACCCCCCTCTCCCGGCCCTCTGCAGTGCTGGTACGTGACCAGCAGGTACAGGGGTACGGCCGAGAGGAGGCCGGTCAGAAGGAGCACGAGCCGCGACGACCCGCTGTTGGACATATCTCCACCGGAATCTGCAGGGACATAAACCCCTCCGGCGGGCCAACTCTTATAGGCGCGTTCACCCTATCCCTACTATGTTCATCCCGTTGCAGGCGGGCATCGCCCTCCCGGTGGTCGCGCTGGTGGTGCTGGCCATCGCCATCGTCGCGGTCTATCAGGCAGTGGAGATCGTCAACGCCTACGAGAAGCGCGCGCTGACGGTGTTCGGGGAGTACCGCAAGCTCCTCGAACCCGGCATCAGCTTCATCCCGCCGTTCGTCTCGCGGACCTACGCCTTCGACATGCGGACACAGACGCTCGACGTTCCGCGCCAGGAGGCCATCACGCGGGACAACTCCCCGGTCACGGCGGACGCCGTCGTCTACATCAAGGTGATGGACGCGAAGAAGGCGTTCCTCGAGGTCGACGACTACAAGCGTGCGGTGTCGAACCTCGCCCAGACGACGCTCCGTGCGGTGCTGGGCGACATGGAACTGGACGACACGCTGAACAAGCGCGGGGAGATCAACGCCCGCATCCGCCGCGAACTCGACGAGCCCACCGACGAGTGGGGGGTCCGCGTCGAGAGCGTCGAAGTGAGGGAAGTCAACCCCTCCCAGGACGTCCAGCAGGCGATGGAGCAGCAGACCTCCGCCGAGCGCCGTCGCCGGGCGATGATCCTCGAGGCGCAGGGTGAACGCCGCTCCGCCATCGAGACTGCGGAGGGTGACAAGCAGTCGAACATCATCCGTGCCCAGGGTGAGAAGCAGTCCCAGATCCTCGAGGCGCAGGGTGACGCCATCTCGACGGTCCTCCGCGCGAAGTCCGCCGAGTCGATGGGCGAGCGGGCGGTCATCGAGAAGGGGATGGAGACGCTGGCGGAGATCGGCCAGGGCGAGTCGACGACGTTCGTGCTGCCCCAGGAGCTCACCTCCCTGGTCGGGCGGTACGGCAAGCACCTCACCGGGAGCGACGTCCAGGCGGACGGCGACCTGCTCGAGAGCCTGGACTTCGACGCCGAGACCCGGGAGATGCTCGGGCTCGACGACATCGAGGAGATACTCGGCCAGATCGACCAGGAGGCCGAGATGGACGTCGAGGCGATGGAGCAGGAGGCCGAGGCGATCAAGCAGGGCGCGGACCCGACGGACATCCGGAGCGCCGACGAGGTGATAGAGGAGATGGACGAGGAGATCCCCGACGCCGACATCCCCGAACCCGACGCCGACAGCGGGGCGGACGCGGGTGGTGCGGGTGGGGCCGACACGGCGGATACGACCGACGCGACCGGTGCCGAGGACACCGACGGGAGCGACGCGACCGACGGCTCCGAACGCGAGCGCGAGCCCGAACCGGAGTAGCGCGGCTCTCCCGCCACTCCAGGGGTTGTGGGACGCGGGCGGATCGTGCGGCGATCGTACACGACGGGCCAAAGGGGTTTTATCGCCGAGGACGAATGAGAGGGTGTATGGGAGAGAAGGGGGGGGTGGACGAGTCGAAACGGTCGACGCTCCGGCGGTTCGCGGCGCTCGGAGCGGCGAGTCCGCTCACGCGGCTCGCCGGCGACGGCTCGACCGGGGACCGCTCGTCCGATTCGAACGTCAGGGACGCCATCCTCGGCTACCTCGCGACGACGCCCGGTGCGCACTTCTCGAAGCTCCGCGACGACCTCAAGCTCGGGACCGGCGAGACCCAGCACCACCTCCGCCGGCTGGAGGACCGCGACGCCGTCGAGTCGATCCGGGACGGGGACTACCGGCGGTTCTTCCCCGCCGGGCGGTTCTCGGCGTTCGAGAAGCGCGCGCTCGGCTACCTCCGGCGCGGGACCGCCCGGGGGATGGTACTCGCGCTCCTGCGCGACCCGGGCGCCTCGGGTGCGGACCTCGCCGAGGTACTGGGGGTCTCCCGGTCGACCGTCTCGAAGTACGCGGCCGAACTGGAGTCCGCCGGCCTGCTCTCCCGGGAGGACGGCTACGCCCTCGAACGGCCGGAGGCGCTGCTGGTGCTCGTCGTCAGGTACGCCGACTCGTTCGGTCCCGACGCCGTCGAGTTCGCCGGCGAGGCCGCCGAGTACGTTCGCTACGACGGGTGAAAGCGTATCCCCGGCGTAGCACGCATCACGATGCGGGAACTCGACGGGACGACCGTTCGGCCTCGACGTCGAGGCGATCGTCCGGATACTCGATGGACGTTCCCGCCACACTCGGTGTCCCCCGAGAACACGCCCTATCCTCGGATAGAACGCTGTGCGGCAGACCGTCGGAGGAGGGCCGAGCCGGGGGACCCTGCCGATCAGACCGTGACTTTCCAGGTCGTCCCCGAGGAGTAGCCCCACTTCTCGACCTCGACGTCGAAGTCCCCGTCGCGGATGGCGGTCATGTTCGCCCCCACTTCCTTCGCGGAGAGCCCCAGCTCCTCGCCGATGAGCCGCGACTTGAAGTAGGTCTTCATCGGCGCACGGTCGCGCAGGTACTGGAGGATGCGCCGCTGCTTCTCGCTCAGGTCGGCGTCCGCGGTCGTCGCCCCTGCCGTGGCGCTCATATCTACGAGGTGGACTCGCGTACACCTATACGGTTTGGTACGAGCGGTAAACGCCGCGCAGTCTTGCGGTTTTACCGTCTACCTCACCGGTGAGTCCGCCCACAGGTCCCGTGATCGTTCCTCGCTCCGGCGGGTTGGTACGGGATGGAAACGGGGCGGCGGCGCGGGGACCCCGGGGTGGGCCGACCCCACCGCGCGAACTGCGCCGGACCACTCCGTACTGCCCAGAGCGGGTCGACCGGCGCGAGGGTTACGTTCTCGCGTCGCCTCCCGATGGGCGGTTCTCCCGCGAACGCGGGCACGAGGAGTGTCACGAATCCGGCGACGTCGGTGGGGTGTCGGCGAGGTGTCGGCTCATAGGGTCGGTTGTAACGATTTACCGGTGAGCGCCCAGGTGGGTTCGGTGATCACCGGTAAAAGACCACGACCGACCCTATCAGATGACGCCCGTGACCGTTGCGGCCTCGACCGCCGCGTCCTCGCTGACCCCGTCGCCGAGGATGGTGTAGCGGTCCCGTATCGTGTGGGCGGTGGTCATCGCCTCGACCATCGTGTCGGCGTCGACGCCGAGGCCCGCCGCCG
>JBEPXB010000030.1:0-10093 GCA_041642135.1 Halobacteriales archaeon
CGCGGGCGGACGTCGCCCGGCTCCTCGTGGCGTCGCTGTCGACGCCAGCCGCCGAGAACCGCACCCTCGAGGTCGTCCGGAACCCGCTGCTGCGGCGGCGGGCCGAAGCGGTGGACTGGACCTACCCCTGACCCGTAAGGCTCAGGACCGCCGGCCGCCACTTCCGGGTATGGCGGACGAGGACGGGAACGGGGATGCGGACGCGGCGACGGACGCACAGCGCCGCAAACTGCGCCTGATCGGTATCTCGACGGGGCTGAGCGGCCTCCTGACCGTCGGCGCGTCGCGCGCCTTCGCCGACCCGTACGACCCGCTCGTGTTCGGTCTGGGGTTCCTCACCATCGCGACTTTGGTGTTCGAGTACACGGAGGACCGGCCGGTCGGTCTCTCGCTCGGCTTCCTCACGGCCGGCGTCATCGTCTGGCTGACCCCGGTGCTGAGCCCCGAGGCCTCGTTCGCGTTCACCGGCGTGATACTGGTGCTGTTCGGGCTGCTGAACGTCGTCTTCCCGCCGTTCGCGCTGTTCTTCTCGAACCTCGGCCGGCGGCTCGCCCGCCGAGGGGGCGACTGAGCGAAAGAGCAGGGACGGGACGGTCGCTGGCCCGATCAGGAGCGTGAACGAAACGAGATGCGAGCCGCCGATCCGGTTACGGCGAGGGGCTGGTCCGCTCCTCGCACATCGCCAGCACGTCGTCGAAGAACTCGAGCGAGTCGTGCGGCCCGGGGTTCGCCTCGGGGTGGTACTGCCGGGTGATGATCGACAGGTCGTCACTCTCCAGGCCCTCCGGGGTGTCGTCGTTGACGTTGACCTGCGTGACCTCGAGGGGCCCCGGGTCCGAGACGGTGTAGCCGTGGTTCTGCGTGGTCATCACGACCCGGCCCGACCGGAGGTCGCGGACGGGCTGGTTCACGCCGCGGTGGCCGAACTCCATCTTCTCGGTGCCGCCGCCGAGCGCAGACGCGATGACCTGCTGGCCGAGGCAGATGCCCGCGAGCGGCAGGTCGCCGGCGTACGCCTCGACGAGGTCCTTCGCGGCCACGAAGTTCTCGGGGTCGCCCGGTCCGTTCGAGACGAACACGATGTCGGGGTCCACGTCCGCGACCTCCGCCGGCGTGGTGTCGTACGGCAGGATCTCGACGACGGCCTCGCGCTCGACGAGCGACGACACGATCGACCCCTTCGCGCCGCAGTCGATCAGCGCGACGCGCGGACCCGACCCGTCGGGGTTGTGCGTCTCGCGCTCGGCGATGGAGACCTGCGCGCCGATGTCGGTGTGCTCGCTCATCCCCTTGCACAGCGCGAGCTCCTCCTTCGCCGCCTCGGGGGTCGCGTCCGGGCCGGCCGCGATGCCACACTTCATCGCTCCCTCGTCACGGATGCCGGTGACGAGGTCGCGGGTGTCGAGGTGGTCGACCGCGGGCACTCCTTCCGATTCGAGCCACTCGGCGACGTCGTCGGTGAACTCGCGGGCGACGGCGGCGCGGGGGTGGACACGGTCGGACTCGAAGCGCTCCGCTCGGACGCCGTAGTTGCCGATCAGCGGGTACGAGAACGTGAGGACCTGCTCCTCGTAGGAGGGGTCGGTCAGCGACTCCTCGTAGCCGGTGTAGGCGGTCGTGAACACCAGTTCGCCGCGGGTGCGCCCGGGGGCGCGACAGCGCGCCTCGACGACGCTGCCGTCCTCCAGGGCCAGGTAGGCGTCCGACATTACGAGACTCGTATGGATGACCCCGCAATAACCGTTTTGTTCGAAGCCGAGTTACGAAATTCGTAATCGTCAAGTGTGGAGGGGTGGAACCCCCGCACCTCGATGGACAGCCTCGACCGCGAGATACTGGCCATCCTCCGCCGGGACTCGCGGACCCCCTACACCGAGATCGCCGACGAGGTCGGCACCAGCGAGGGGACGGTTCGCAATCGAGTGGAGCGGCTCGTCGACGAGGGAGTGATCGAGCGGTTCACCGTCGCCACTCGTACCGGAAACGTCAAGGCGATGATCGAAGTCGGGGTCGCCGTGGACGTCGACACCACCGAGGTGTCCGAGCGGATGGCCGAGTGGTCCGAGGTCGACTTCGTCTGGCAGGTCTCCGGCGAGGAGGACATCGTGGTCGTCGCCGACACCACCGACACGGGGGCGCTGAACGACCTCATCACGAAGGCCCGCGAGATGGACGAGGTCGTCTCGACGAAGACGCGGCTCATCCTCGCGGAGAAGCTCGGCTGAACGGTCGGGGGTATCCTACCGACGCCGCCGGACGACACGGCTTTTGGTCGTCGGCACGGACCGACCGGCCGTGCCCTCCCGCAGACGGACGCTCGCCCTCCTCGGTGGTGGTCTCCTCCCGCTCGCCGGCTGTTCGACCCTCGGGACGCGCCCGGCCCCGCCGCCCGCTCGGCTCGACGGCATCTGGCTCGTGAACGACCGTCGGGAGCCACAGTCGGTCCGAGTGACAGTCGCGGAGTCCGGCGAGACGGTCTTCGCGACGACCCGGCCTCTCGGTACGTTCGACGACCCGACTCCGAACGACGGGAACGTCGTCGTAGAACCGCCGGTCGACGACCCCGGACGGTACGTGGTCGCGGTGACCGTCGCAGGCGACGAGTCGGCGGTCGAGACCGCACTTGCCGTCGACGGCGACGAGGACTGCGTGCTCGTGCGGTTCACGCTCACGAGGGGCAGCGGTATCCAGCCGTGGACGAAGTCCTATCAGCGGTGTGACGGTGAAACGAAGACGGGAACGGCGTGACCCACACGCCCAAGCCCCCGGCCCCCGAGCCCCGGGCATGGTCGACTGTCCGATCACTGTCGTCGACAGGGGAACGATCACTGCGGACACGAACGCCATACTCGACGGGTTCGTCACCGCCACCGCGAGCGAGCCGAACCCCGACCTCCACCGGGGCGAGGGCGTCGTCTTCAACCTCGTCCTCGACCACCCCGAGGCGACCGTGCTCTGGGACACCGGCTCCCATCCCGACGCGGCCGACGGGCACTGGCCCGACGGGCTCTACGAGGCGTTCACCCACGACGAACCCCGGCCCATCGAGGAGGACCTCGACGCGGCCGGCTACTCCGTCGAGGACATCGACCTCGTGATCCAGAGCCACCTCCACCTCGACCACGCGGGCGGACTCTACGCGTTCGACGGGACCGAGGTACCGATCGTGGTCCACGAGGCGGAGCTGAAACACGCGTACTACTCCGCACTGACCGACGAACCGGACGCCGACGAGGCCTACGTGCGCGGGGACTTCGACCACGACCTGAACTGGCGGGTGGTCCATGGGCGCCGTCATACCCTGTTCGACGACCTCGAACTCCACCACCTGCCGGGACACACCGCGGGCCTGCTCGGGACCTTCGTCGACCGCGAGGACCCCGTGCTGGTCGCCGGCGACCAGGCGTACGTCGGCGCGAACTACGAGGCCGGCTGGTCGATGGGCGCGAGCCTCCTCCACTCGAGCCGGGACTGGCACGAGAGTATGGAGCGGTGCAGGGAACTGGAGCGCCGGCACGGCGCCCGCGTCGTCTACGGTCACGACGCGGACCAGATCGAGGAACTCGGGGAGACGTTCTGAGTCCCGCCGGGGGTCGCGACCGCTCCCTGGAACACCATCCCGACGGCTACCCCCACGTTCAAGTACCGGAACGGGACCATCCCACCCCGTGACCTGAACGTCGCCGCGCGGTGGCCCGCGGGAGCACGGCACGACACCGCACGGACGGGAGCAGGGTGCCGTCCGTCAGCCCTTCGGCGACCGGAGGGTTCACGACCGCCGTTCGCCACACACCCTACGTCCGGAGGTGGTGGTCCGAGAGGGCCCAGAGCCGGCGGGCGACGTCCTCGTCCAGCCCCTCGCGGGTGACCCGCCAGTCCCAGTTGCCCGACGTCGTCCCGGGGGTGTTGAACCGCGCGTCCGAGCCGAGCCCGAGCACGTCCGAGACCGGCGCGACGGCGAGCGCCGCAGCCGATCCCCACACCGCGTCGAGCAGGTCCCAGTGGATCTCCTGACCGTCCGTCGCGAGGTAGTAGTGCAGGCAGTCCCGCTGTTCGTCGTCGAGCGAGTGGTACCACCCCACGACGGTGTCGGTGTCGTGGGTGCCGGTGTACGCGACGACGTCCTCGGGGTAGGTGTGTGGCTGGTAGAGGTGGTCCTCGGCACACCAGTCGGCGTACTGCGGGATGCGCATCCCGGGGACGTCGAACCGTCGGCGGAGTTCGTGGATCGACTCCGAGAGGTGGCCGACGTCCTCGGCGATGGCGGGGAACTCCCCACGAGCCTCGCGAACCGTCTCGAACAGCTCGGCTCCGGGGGCCTCGCGCCACTCACCCTCCGCGGGACTGTCCGCCGCCTGGGGGATCGCCCAGTACTGGTCGAACCCCTTGAAGTGGTCGAGCCGGACGATATCGACGAGGTCGTACGTCCGCTCGAACCGCCGGACCCACCAGTCGAATCCTGTGGACTCGAGGTGGTCCCAGTCGTACAGCGGGTTCCCCCACCGCTGACCGCTGTCGCCCATGTCGGGTGGGACGCCCGCGACCGCCTCCGGCCCGTCCGACCCGACCGCGAAGGCGTCGCGGTTCGCCCACACGTCCGCGCTGTCCATCCCCACGTACAGCGGGACGTCGCCGACGAGGTCGATCCCCCGCTCGGAGGCGTCCTCGCGGAGCGCGCGCCACTGCCGGTCGAAGCAGAACTGGACGAACTCCCGGAACGCGATCTCCTCGGCGAGTTCCTCGCGCCACTCGGCGAGCGCATCGGGTTCGCGCCGGCGCAGCTCCTCGGGCCAGTCGGTCCAGCCCGCGTCGTCGAACCGGCGCTTCAGCGCGACGAACAGCGCGTACTCCTCGATCCAGTGACCCTCCCGATCCCGGAACGACTCGAACGCCGCGCGCGCCTCGGGGCCCGCACGCGCCTCGAACCCCTCGAAGGCGGCGCGGAGTCGGGGGGTCTTGTAGTCGACCACGGCGTCGAAGTCGACGCGGTGGGGGCCGGTGTCCGGACGGGGCTCGACCTCGCTCGCCTCGAGCCAGCCGGCCGCGACCAGCCGGTCGAGATCGACCAGGAGCGGGTTGCCGGCGAACGCCGACAGCGGCGAGTACGGCGAGTGGCCGTGGACCCCCGCGGTCGGCCCCAGGGGACAGACCTGCCAGACCGTGGCGCCCGCCCGCTCCGCGAACTCGAGGAAGGCGCGTGCGCCAGCACCGAGCGTGCCGATCCCCTCCGGTCCGGGGAGCGAGGTGACGTGCAGGAAGAGCCCGCTCCGACGACCGATGTTCATAGCCCCGGTTCTCGGCCCTCCGGTTTCAACGGTGCGGTCCGTCGGGCCCGTCGTGTCCCGGACGACGCACGGGACGGCTCCGGACGGTCGCGCGGATCGGACGGTCGGGATTTATACTCGCGCGCCGGGCAGTCGGGGGTATGGCGGACCTCGTGACGTTCGGCGAGACGATGCTTCGCTACTCCTCGCCGCCCGGCGAGCGGCTCGAACTGACCGACCGGCTCGACGTCCACGTCGGGGGCGCGGAGAGCAACGTCGCCGTCGCCGCCAGCGAACTCGGACGGCAGACCGTGTGGCTCTCGAAGCTCCCGGACACGCCGGTCGCCCGCCGGATCACCCGGTCGCTCGTCCTCCACGGCGTCGAACCGGACGTCGCGTGGACCGACGAGGGGCGGGTCGGCACCTACTACCTCGAACCCGGCGGCGAGCCCCGCGGGACGAACGTGGTCTACGACCGTGCCGGGGCGGCGGTGACGACCGCGACGACGGCCGACCTCCCGCTCCCCCGGGTTCGCGGCGCGCAGGCGTTCTACACGAGCGGGATCACCCCCGCGCTCTCGGAGACGCTCGTCGAGACCACCACCGACCTCCTCGAGACGGCCCGCGAGGCCGGCACCGAGACGGTGTTCGACCTGAACTACCGGTCGAAGCTCTGGACCCACGCCGAGGCCCGCAGGACGATAGGGAAGCTGCTCCCGCTGGTCGACACGTTCGTCGTCGCCGAGCGCGACGCCGCCGAGGTGCTCGATCGCGAGGGCGAGCCCGAGACCGTGGCGGTCGCGTTCGCCGAGGAGTACGACATGGGGACCGTCGTCGTGACGCTCGGCGAGCGGGGCGCGCTCGCGTGGCACGACGGCGAGATCCACCGGCAGGGCACCTACGACGCCGAGACGCGCGACCCGGTCGGGACCGGCGACGCCTTCGTGGGCGGGTACCTCGCGAGCCGGCTCGACGGCGAGTCGGTCGAGAGGGCGCTCGCGTACGGGTCGGCGGCGGCCGCGCTCAAGCGCACCCTCGACGGGGACGCCGCGACGGTCGACCCGGCGGAGGTCGAACGGGTGATGCGGGAGTCCGGCGGCGGTATCTCGCGGTAGCGCGAAGGTCGGGAGCGGCGCGGCTCCGTGGGGGTTTTTATCCGCACGTTCCGCCCGTCGGGGTATGGATTCCGGGCAACGCGTGCTGGTGGCCGGCGAGACGCTCGTGGACTTCCTGCCCGCGACGCCGGGACCGCTCGCGACCGTCGAGTCGTTCACCCGACGGCCGGGCGGTGCGCCCGCGAACGTCGCGGTCGGCCTCGCCCGCCTGGGGGAGACGCCCTGGTTCTGGACCCGCGTCGGCGAGGACCCCTTCGGCGAGATGCTCGTCGGGACGCTCGACGACGAAGGGCTCCCCGGACGGTTCGTCGAGCGCGACCCGGACGCCCGGACCTCGCTCGCGTTCGTCGCCCACGACGGGGACGCCGACCGCGGGTTCACCTTCTACCGCGACGGCACCGCCGACACGCGGATGGAGACGGGTCGGGTCCCCACCGAGGTCCTCGAGTCGGTCGGCTGGGTCGTCGCCGGTGGGGTGACGCTCGCCGACGGGCCCTCGCGCGCGGCGACGCTCGACCTGCTCGAACGCGCGGCCACGGCCGGGGCGACGGTCGCGTTCGACCCCAACTTCAGGCCCGAACTCTGGACGGAGGGGGAGTTCGAGCCGACCGTTCGTCGGGCGCTCGAACACGTCGACGTTCTCAAGGCCACGGCCGGCGAACTCCGCGAACTCGGCTTCGAGGGGGACGACGAGGCGGCGCTGTCGCGGGCAGTAGTCGCGGGTGACGTCGGGCCACACACCGTGCTGACGACCCTCGGCGGCGCCGGGGCACGCGCGACGGCCAGCGGGAGAGCCCCGTGGGGGCCGACGACGGCCACGCACCCGGGCTATCCGGTCGAGCCGACGGATACGACGGGGGCGGGCGATGCGTTCCTCGCGGGTGCGGTCGCCTCGTTCGCCGGCGGCGAGACGGACCTCTCCCGCGTGCTCTCGTTCGCGAACGCGGTCGCGGCCGTCACGACCACCGCTGCCGGGGCAATGACGGCGCTCCCGACCCGCGAGGAGGTCCGGCGCTTCCGGGAGGGGTAGGTCGGAACCACGCCTGCGCCGGGTCGGGGTTGATACGTCCGGGACCCGCAGGGGCGGTATGGACGGGTCTACGGACGACACGGACAGTCTCGGGGACGGAACGGACGGCCCGAGCCTCGCACGGGCGTACTACGACACCATCGACGAGGGGGCGTACGATGACCTCCGTGCGCTCCTCGTCGACGGGTTCCGGCACGTCCGCCCCGACCGGACGCTAGAGGGGTCCGAGACGTTCGTCCGGTTCATGCGCGAGGATCGACCGATGACCGATACCGTTCACGTCCTCGAAGCACTCTACGTCGGGGACGGTCGGGTCGCCGTCGAGGGCCGGCTGGTCCGGACGGACGGCGGCGAGCTGTTCCGGTTCGTCGATACGTTCGGGTTCGACGGCGACCGCATCGAGCGGGTTCGTACCTACACCGACTGACTGCGTCGGAACAGGAACCGAGGTCGGTCCGCCGGACGCGGGTCGGGGGCCGGATCAGTCCCGGTCGACGAGCGCCACGGACGGGGCGGGCTGGGTCGACAAGTGCGTATCCCCGAACCCGGAGTCGTACTTGAGACCGTAGCCCGCGAGTCGGTCGGCGCCGATGTGAGCGGCCCAGACGGCGGCCACGAGCATCGCGAGCCGGACGTCACTCCAGAGGCCGACGCCACCGAGTGCGACCGGCAGCGTGTAGGTGTGGACGAGGTTGTAGCCGAGGCTCCCGAAGCGGGGGCCGGCGAGGTACGCGAGCATCGAGAGGTCGGGGGCGAGCGCCAGGACGACGAAGAGCCACAGGGGACCACCGAGCGTCAGGTAGGCGCCGACCGCCAGCGCCAGCGCGGCGAGCCCCTCGATCCGGAGGAACCCACGGGGCCGGACGTACATGAACACCGCCTCGACGCCGGTGTACAAAAGAGTGCGTCGGGGCGTGGCGGCGAGCCAGTTATATATCGCCGGTGGTCGAGGGGGGTCCATGGTCGCCGCGCCACCACCCGAGGCGCTCGTCGTCTTCGCGCTCGTCGCGGCCGCGGTGGCGCTGTTCGTCACCGAGGCCGTCTCCCCGGACGTGACGGCCATCTCGGTCGTCGTCGCGCTGGTCGTCCTCGAGCCGTGGACCGGGGTCGACGGCCGGACGGCCCTCCAGGGGTTCGCCTCGCCCGCCACGGTCACCATTCTCGCGATGTACGTCCTGAGCGCGGGGATCCAGTCGACGGGGGCGATCAGGCGGCTCGGCGCCCGCATCGCGGCGTTCACCCGCGGGGACGCCACGCGGCTCCTCGGGGCGACCGTCGGCATCACCGGGCCGCTCGCGGGGTTCATCAACAACACGCCGGTCGTCGCGATGTTCATCCCGATGGTGACCGATCTGGCCGACGACGCCCGGATCTCCCCCTCGAAACTGCTCATCCCCCTCTCGTACGCCTCGATGCTCGGCGGGACGCTCACCCTGATCGGGACGGCGACCAACGTCCTCGCGAGCGACATCACCGACGAACTCATCGGGGAGACGTTCTCGATGTTCGAATTCACCCCGCTCGGGGTCCTGGTGCTCCTCGTCGGCCTCGCCTACCTGATGACCGTCGGCCGGTGGCTGCTGCCCGAGCGGGTCATCCCCACCGACCTCACCGCCGAGTTCGGCCTCGAGGGCTACCTCCACCGGGTGTACGTCCAGTCGCAGTCCCCACTGGTCGGCCTCTCGGTCGAGGAGGCGATGGCCGACCTCGACGTCGACGTGGACATCATCCAGATCCTACGTGGGGAGGAGACCATCATCGCACCGGCCGACAGGGAGATCCGCGAACAGGACGTGCTGACCGTCCGGGCGGACGAGGAGGACCTCGCGGCGTTCGTCGCCCTCGGCGCGCTCCGGCGGCTCCCGAAGGCGGCGGTCACGGAGGCCGAACTCGACGAGCCCGAGGGGACGGGCACGCTCGTCGAGGCGGTGGTCCCGTCGGGCTCGAGCCTCGTCGGGTCGACTCTTCGCGAGACGGACCTCCGGCGGCGATACACCGACACCGTGCTCGCGTTCCGCCGCGGCGGCGAACTGGTCCACGAGGGGCTCGCCGACTTCGAGATGCGCGAGGGCGACGGCCTCCTGCTCTACACGACGGTCGAGACGGTCGACTCGCTCCGCGAGTCCGGCGACCTGGTCGTCACGGAGGTCGTCGACCACCGGGGAGCGTTCGAGGAGTCGTTCCCGCCGCTGTTCGAGACGCGGGCGCCGCTCGCCATCGGCATCGTCGCAGCCGTCGTCGCGGTCGCGGCGCTCGACCTGCTCCCGATCGCCGTCGCGGCGCTCGGCGGGGTCGTCGCCATGGTCGTCACGGGCGTCCTCGGGACCGACGAGGCGTACGCCGCGGTCGACTGGCCGGTGATCTTCCTGCTCGCGGGCGTCATCCCGCTCGGCCTCGCGATCCAGGCCTCCGGCGGCGCGGCCTACCTCGGCGGGCTCGTCGTGGCCGCCGCGGCGTTCCTTCCTGCCGTGGTCGTGCTGGCGCTGTTCTACCTCCTGACGGGGATGCTCGCGAACGTGGTGACGCCGGTGGCGAGCGTCGTCCTCGTTCTCCCGGTAGCCATCTCCACCGCGGGGCTGACCGGCGCCGACCCGTTCGCGTTCGCGCTCGGCGTGACGTTCGGCGCCGCCACCGCGTTCACCACCCCCATCGGCTACCAGACGAACCTGATGGTCTACTCCGCC
>JBEPXB010000030.1:10103-11605 GCA_041642135.1 Halobacteriales archaeon
GGGGGGTACCGGTTCACCGACTACGTCCGCGTCGGCCTCCCGTTGCAGTTGCTGCTCGCGGTCGTCACCCCGCTCGGTATCGATCTCATCTGGGGGGTCTGATGGCGAGTATCCTCGCCACCGGGGGTCCAGCGATCCGCGACCCACACCGGACACACGCTTCCGCCGGAAGGGATCTACGGAATCCGACAACAACCGCTACGATCCGGGGTCGTGGGACGCTCGCGCTACTCGTCGGGGTTCTGTAGCTCGAACGCCACGACGACCTCGGCCTGGTACTCCCGCTCGTCCACGCTCGCCACCTCGACGCCGAACTCCTCGACCTCGGCCCAGTGGACGGCCTCGAGCGTGCTCTCGGCGCGGTCGATCGCGTCGTCGACCGCGTCGTCGAAACTCTCTGTGCTCCGTCCGATCAGGGTGATCTTCTTGAATACCATGGTCGTGTTCTCGACGGTCGGCGCCCCACTCGGGGACACCGGCCGGTAGTGACCGTCTTCGCCGACCCCGATATACCTTTGGAGCCTCCACGGATCGGCCGTCCCGGGGTCTATCCTGCCGAGGTGACCCGATCCCCGTCCGCGAACGACGTCTCCCGAACGCGATCCCCCGTCGGCCGACGGGTCAACGGGACGAGTGGGCATCCAGAAGCGTCTCCGCCCGGTCCGTGTCGACCGCCTCGAGCTGGACCCGAGCCTCGTCGGCGACGTCCGGCTCGGGATGGTCGAGCGCGCGCTCGAACAGTTCGTACGCGTCGACGTGGCCGTCGTCGGGCAGCGGGTTGCCGTGGAGGGGGACGAACCCGTGCAGCTGTTTGCAGGCTACCATCGCTGTCACGCGGTTCGGGCTGTCGAGCGCCGTGCTGACGACGTCGAACCCCCGGGGGTCGCCGAGTCGCGCGAGCGCGCCGGCGGCCTGCGACGGGGCGGGCGACGCCTCGACGGGCAGGTCGAGCAGTTCGACGAGCACCTCCCGGCCGCCGGGGACGTCCATCCGGGCGAGGGCGTAGGCGGCCTGCACCCTGACAGTCTCGTCGACGGCAGCTTCGTGGGCGAGTCGCTCCAGCGCGTCGATCGCGGCACGCTCCCCTCGGGCCCCGAGCGTCCGGGCCGCCGCGGCCCTGAGGACGTCGACGTCCGAATCGAGCACCTCGAGCAGTTCCTCGGTGTCGGTGGTGTAGCCGTTCTCGGTCAGGAGCGCTCGGGCGTCGTGGTCGGCGCCGTCCTCGTACGGGACCTCGGAGGGACGACGAGGGACGACGAGGTCCTCGAGCGACCGGGTCGGCCGACGGTCGGGCCCGTCGTCGGACCGTCCGGTCACAGGAAACTCCCTCCGATCGCCCCGACCAGGCCACCGATGACGCCGCCGGCGACCGCGCCTACGGGCCCGCCGATCAGGCCACCGATCCCGGCCCCGGCGGCCGCGCCGCCGAGGCCGCCGAGCACCGCCCCCGTGGTGTTCCCGCCGGTCGCGTAATCGCCGCGGTCGCCCTTGCGCTTGATCGC
>JBEPXB010000031.1:0-11478 GCA_041642135.1 Halobacteriales archaeon
CCGGTCGACGTCGCGATGGTGGGCGTCGGCGTCGCGCCGAACGCCGACCTCGCCGAGCGGGCGGGCATCGAACTCGGCGGGACGGGCGCGATCGCGACGGACGAGTACGGCCGCACGAACCACGAGGACGTGTTCGCCGCGGGGGACTGTGCGGAGGCACGCCACGTCGTCACGGGCGAACCCGACCACGTCCCACTGGCGCTGACCGCGAACCGGGCGGGCCGGGCCATCGGGGGGACGGTCGCGGGCGACCCGACGCCGACGGGGGGAATCGCCGGGACAGCCGTACTGAAGGCGTTCGACCTCGAGATCGCCCGGACGGGCGTGATCGACGAGGTGCAGGCCCGCGAGGCCGGGTTCGACCCCGTCTCGGTCGCCATCGAGGCCGAATCGCGGGCGCACTACTACCCCGGCGGGAGCCCGATCACGATCTGGATGGTGGCCGACCGCGAGACGGGACGGCTCCTCGGCGCGAGCATGGTCGGCCGCGAGGGGGTCGCAAAGCGGATCGACACCGTCGCCACGGCCCTTCACGCCGGGATGACCCTCGCTGAGGTCGAGACGCTCGACCTGTCGTACGCGCCGCCGTTCTCGCCCGTCTGGGACCCGGTGCTCACCGCGGCGAAGGTCCTCCGGGGGAAACTGGACTGATACGGTCGTGCGTAACGATTTACCGACGATCACCCGGTCCGCGGTCGGTCATCGCCGGTAAAAGACTACGCACGACCGTATGACCCCGAACGCGGTCGAGGACCGCCCGAGAACCGCCACGGGACGGGGCGCACGACGGACGTTCGGCGCGTCCACGACGGCGAAAGGAACAAGAATTTAAGCCGGCGAGGGGTAGTCCGTGCCACCATGGGCAAGAAGTCGAAGGCCAAGAAGAAGCGGCTGGCCAAACTCGAGCGCCAGAACTCGCGCGTGCCGGCGTGGGTCATCATGAAGACCGACCGCGACACGATGCAGAACTACAAGCGCCGCAACTGGCGGCGCAACGACACGGACGAATGAGCGCGAGCGACTTCGAGGAGCGCGTCGTCACCGTCCCGCTCCGGGACGTCCAGGCGGAGGCAAAGCACAAGCGCGCGGACAAGGCGATGAGCCTGATCCGCTCGCACCTCGCACAGCACTTCTCGGTCGAGGAGGACGCCGTCCGCCTCGACCCCTCGATCAACGAGGCCGTCTGGGCGCGCGGCCGCAAGAAGCCGCCGTCGAAGATCCGCGTCCGCGCCGCCCGGTTCGAGGAGGAGGGCGACCGGGTCGTGGAAGCGGAGACGGCATAGGCCTCGCGTGCTCCGCGCGGCCCTCTCCGGTTCGTCCTACGTCGGCGTCTTCGCTCGCGCCACCGACGACTGCGTGCTCGTCCGCCCGGACATGGAGGAGGGTCTCGTCGCGGAGTTCGAGGCCGAACTCGAGGTCCAGGCGGTGAAAACGACCGTCGCTGGCTCCGGCACCGTCGGCGCGCTCGCCGCCGGCAACGAGAACGGGCTCCTCGTGAGCAGCCGCGTCACCGACCGCGAGCGCGAGCGCATCGAGGGTGCGACCGACCTCTCGGTCCACGAACTACCGGGCCGGATCAACGCCGCCGGGAACGTCGTCCTGGCGAACGACACCGGCGCGTACGTCCACCCGGACCTCTCCCGGAGAGCCGTGCAGGCCGTCGAGGACGCCCTCGACGTCCCCGTCGAGCGGGGCGACCTCGCGGGCGTCCGTACTGTGGGGACGGCGGCCGTCACCACGTCGAGGGGCGTGCTCTGTCACCCCAAATCGACCGACGAGGAACTCGACTACCTCGAGGACCTCCTCGGGGTCCCCGCGGACATCGGCACCATCAACTACGGCGGCCCGCTCGTCGGCTCCGGCCTTGTCGCCAACTCCTTCGGCTACGTCGCCGGCAACGACACGACGGGTCCGGAACTCGGCCGCATCGAGGACGCGCTGGGCTACATCGAGTAAACGCTCGTCCCTTTCTCGCCCGCCGATCCCCGACCGTCGTGGAGCGTCCGCCGTCGGCATCGAGGCCCCCGTCGGGATGAAGGCGCGACCATCGCTCACCCCGACCCGTCGAGGACGCCGACGAGGTCGGCGGGCGAGCGGAGGACGTAGTCCGGTTCGTACTCGTCCGGACCGCCGTCGCCGTCCCCGGCCTCGCCGTCGGTCGGGCACCACGCTGCCCACAGTCCCGCACCCTTCGCGCCCGCGACGTCGTACTCCAGGGAGTCGCCGACGTAGAGCGCCCCCGACGCGTCGACCCCCAGCTCCCCGAGCGTCCGGTCGAACGGGTCGCGATGGGGCTTTCGACGGGGCATGTCGCCCGCGAACACCGTCGCGTCGAACGCCCCGTCGAGGCCGAGCGCCCGGAGTTTGATCGACTGGCGGTGCTCCGGGCCGTTCGTCAGGAGGCCGACCGGGCCGTGTTCGCGCGCGGCCGCGAGCGCCGTCTCCGCGCCCTCGCGGAACGCCACGGCCGAGTGGTCGACGACATCGGAGAACCCGCGGGCCAGCGCCCGGGCGTCGACCGAGCGACCGTGGCGGTCGGCGACGGTCCCGAACCCGTCGGCGAGGTACGCGAGCCGATCGTTCGCGTCGGGTGCGGGCGGGTTCGAGAGCGCCGCCCAGAGGTCGTCGGGTTCGCCGAACGGCTCGACCCCGGCCACGTCGAACGCGCCGTAGTAGACCGTCTCGGCGTCCTGCTCGTGCCGACAGAGCGTGTCGTCGAGGTCGAAGAGGACCGCCGCGAACTCGTTCACGGGCACCCGTAGGGCACGCAGCGAGAAAAGCCCGCGGCGGGGCGGCACCGGGGCGACAGCACGAACGCGGGTCGGCCGTTTCACTTCCGCCCCACCCTTTGCGAAGCTTGATACCCGAAGGGGCACAACCCGTCCCCGACCGATGTCTCTCGCGGACGACGCCGACCTCATCGAGCGGTTCGGGGAGTTCTACCGCAACTACTACCACGACGAGATCGGCGAACTCGCCCTGAAGTATCCGAACGAGCGGCGGTCGCTCTACATCGAGTGGGGGGACCTCTACCGGTACGACCCGAACATCGCCGACGACTTCGTCGCCCAGCCGGGGCAGATGCTCGAGTACGCGGAGGAGGCGCTCCGGCTCCACGACAAGCCCGTCGACGTCAAACTCGGCAACGCCCACGTCCGGATCCGGGGGCTCGCCGACCAGACCGGCATCCGGGACATCCGCGCCGACCACGTCGGCAACCTCGTCGCCGTCCAGGGGATCGTCCGGAAGGCCACGGACGTCCGCCCGAAGATGCAGGAGGCCGCCTTCGAGTGCCAGCGCTGTGGCACGCTCACCCGCATCCCCCAGAGCGGCGGCGGCTTCCAGGAGCCCCACGAGTGCCAGGGCTGTGAGCGACAGGGGCCGTTCGCCATCAACTTCGACCAGTCCGAGTTCGTCGACGCACAGAAGCTCCGGATCCAGGAATCACCCGAGGGCCTCCGCGGCGGCGAGACCCCGCAGGCCATCGACGTCCACATCGAGGACGACATCACGGGGAAGGTGACCGCGGGCGACCACGTCACCGCGACGGGGGTCCTCCACCTCGACCAGCAGGAGAACCAGGGCCAGAAGTCCGCCATCTTCGACTTCTACATGGAGGGGCTCTCTATCGAAGTCGAGGACGAGCAGTTCGAGGAGATGGACATCACCGAGGAGGACGAGCGGGCGATCATCGAACTCTCGAGTGCCCCCGACCTCTACGAGAAGATGGTCGACTCGCTCGCACCCTCCATCTACGGCTACCGCGAGGAGAAGCTCGCGATCATCATGCAGCTGTTCTCGGGAGTCCGCAAGGAGCTCCCCGACGGCTCGAAGATACGTGGCGATCTACATATGCTTCTGATAGGAGATCCGGGTACGGGCAAATGCGTCAAAGGCGACACCAGAGTTACACTGTCGGACGGGTCGGAGG
Organism: Halobacteriales archaeon; assembly: GCA_041642135.1. Classification (GTDB taxonomy): domain Archaea; phylum Halobacteriota; class Halobacteria; order Halobacteriales; family Haloarculaceae; genus Salinirubellus. The sequence continues at coordinate 3,932 of JBEPXB010000031.1, forward strand.
TCCCGATCCGTGAACTCGTCGAGTCGAACCTCGACGACCCGAAACCGGTCGACGACGGCGTCTGGGACGAGGTCGACTTCGAGGTCCCGTCGATGGCCGAGGACGGAACGCTGACGACGCGACGAGCGACGAAGGTGTGGAAGCGCGAGGCGCCGGACCACCTGTACCGGGTACGGACCGAGAGCGGGCGCTGTGTCGAGGTTACACCCTCTCACCCGTTGTTTGTCGCGAACGATGGGAGTGCGGAAGCCACCGTCGCCGAGGATCTCGAGGTGGGCGGGTTCGTCGCCGTGCCCCGATCGCTTCCGGTCGCCGGCGATGACTCGCTCGACGTTTCGATCCGCCGCTCGCGATCGAGGAACGCCGTCCGTCTGGACGTCCCCGAGCGGATGACCCCGTGGCTCGGCCGGCTCCTCGGGTACGTCGTCGCGGAGGGGTACGTCCAGAAGCACGATTCGGGAAGCGGCACGGTCTACGTGACGAACAACGACCGAGAGATACTGGACGACGTCGCCGACGGGCTCGACCGGCTCGGAGTGAACTACGCCGAACGCACGCCTCACGGCGGAAAGACGGCCAGAGAGGTCGTCTGCTCGTCGAGCGAGCTGGTCAGCTTCCTGGAGTCGATCGAGCCAGCGATGCTCGGCGGTTCCGGAGGACAACGGGTTCCGGACGCTGTGATGCGCGCGACCCGGCCGGTCAAGCGTGGGTTCCTCAGTGCACTCGTCGACGCGGAGGGAACCGTCTCGCCGAAGCAGCGCGAGGTAAGCGTCTCCTCGACGAGCCATGACCTCCTTGAGGGCGTTCGCAGCCTCCTGCTAGCGTTCGGTATCGACTCACAGCTCCGCCCGAAGGCCGGCGGCAGCTACCGGCTCCGTGTGAGCGGTTCCGACTTCGCTCAGTACGTCGAGCGTATCGGCTTCGTCACCGAACGCAAGCGGAGCGACGCCGAAGCGATGGCGGAAGCCGACGCGAACACGAATCGCGACGTGGTCCCGGGCGTCGGCGGGGCGCTCCGGGAACTCCGCGAGACACTCGGACTCACGCAGGCCGAGTGCGGACTCCCACGGGGTACCTACCGACACTACGAATACGGTGATCGGAACCCGAGTCGGCAGAGCTTCCACACGGTTCTCGAGACGTTCGAGGCGGCTGCGAGTGGCGGTTCCGCCGCCGGGTCCGTCGCCACGGACGGTGGCGTCGGTGTAGGTTCGGCCCTCGAATCGCTTCGAACGCTCGCCCACGACGACATCGGATGGGACCGCATCGAATCGATCGAGCGCGTCGAACCGGAGGAGGAGTGGGTGTACGACCTCGAGATCGAGAGGACGCACAACTACCTCACGAACAACGTCGTCTCACACAACTCCCAGCTCTTGCAATATATCCGAAATTTGGCGCCCCGTTCGGTCTACACCTCCGGGAAGGGCTCATCCAGCGCTGGACTCTGTGTTACTGGAGACACACTGATCCACACCGAAGAGGGATTCCGACGGATCGAGGACATCGCTCGCGAGAAACACCCCGATCCAGTCACCGCGAACACGGCTGCGGAGCACGAACTCGGTCTCTACTCGTTCGAGACGGAGGCCGGAGCGATCGATAGACACGAGAGTTCCCACGTCTGGCGGATGCCGGCGAAGCCCTGTCGCCGTATCGAGACCTCCCACGGGAAACGAATAGAGGCCTCCACCAACACGCCCGTCCTCACGTGTGGCGAGAGCGGACTCGAGTGGAAACCGATCGGTGACGTCTCCCCCGGCGATTACGTCGCAGCACCGGCGTACCGGGACATCGAACGGACGACACCTCCCGTCGAGGAGTTCGTAGAGTACACAAACGAGAAGGTCCGTCTGGCACCGGAGTCGATCGAGTTCCTCCGTGAGAGGCTGTGGGAAACCTATGGGACACTGCGGGATGCGGCGGCGGCGCTCGATCTGACCGAGGATTTCATCTACGACTCGCTCAGTAACCGGTTCGTTCCCATAGACCGTCTCGATCGGATACTCGAGGCCGTCGATGCGACCCGCGACGACCTGCGCGTCCGACGAGCGATGCTCGCTCACGGCGAGCACGTTCGTCTCCCCATGGAATTCGACGACGAGCTCTTGTATCTCGTCGGCCTCGTTTTCGGTGATGGCGATATCGCACTGGACCGCCGGGACGGAAACAGAGGGTTAGTGCGGATCTCGAACGGTGACGAGGCACTACTGGAACGCGCGGCCGAGATTATCGAACGGAAGTTCGACAAGACTGTAGAGGTCGAGTATCAGGAGGAAAGGGTTCCCTGTATCCGACTGAACAGTGCCACCGTTGCCCGATTCTTCTCAAATCTCGGGATGGAGTCCCCGAAGACGACGCTCGAACTCGACGAGCGACTCACTACGGCCGAACACGCCGATGCGTTCCTCCGCGGACTCATGGATGCAGATGGATCGGTTTCGACGAGGGACGAAACCGCGGGAAGCTCAAGTATCCAGTTCTCGACGATCAGCGAACCACTGGCGGAACAGGTGCAACTGATGCTCGATACCTACGGCGTGTCCGCTCGTCTTCGGACTCGTGACCGGCGTGGAGAGTACACGCTCGAGAGCGGACAGACGATCGAATCGAAGCACGTCCAGCACCACCTGACGATTTACGGGCGGCACATCGATACGTACGCGAGCGAGATCGGGTTCGAGTCAGCCGAGAAGCAGGCTGCACTTTCGCAACTGGTCGGTGCAGGGGAACGACGTGACGAGAAGATCCCCGTTGGATCGGCACTCGCGACTGCAGAGATCGGAAGCAGTGGTGGGAGCTACTACACGAACCTCACACGGGCCGATAACCCCGGACGACAACGCGCGAGGGACATCCTCGGCACGTTCGATCTCGGTGAACTACATTCGGTGATCGAGGAAGCGGTCGAAGCAGACCTGACCTGGGAGGAGGTCGTCGACGCAACCGACACCGGCGAGAAGGAAGTCTTCGACCTGACAGTCCCCGAGACGCACAACTTCCTCGGCAACGGTATCGTGACCCACAACACTGCCGCGGCGGTTCGCGACGACTTCGGCGACGGCCAGCAGTGGACGCTGGAGGCGGGCGCGCTCGTACTCGCGGACCAGGGGATAGCTGCTATCGACGAACTGGACAAGATGCGATGCGTGACGGGTGATACCCGTGTACGGCTCGGCGATCGAACGACGCGCATCCGGAACTTCGCCGCGGAAGCCGCCGAGACGGGGACCATCGAGCACCTCCCGAACGGCCGGACGATCCGGGACGTCGACGCCGAGGCGTGGACGATGACCGACGACGGACGGCTGGTCAAGCGGCCGGTGACGGCGATCCACGAGTACGACGCTCCCGAGACGCTGTGCGAGGTGACGCTGCAGTCGGGGGAGGTCCTGACCTCGACGATGGACCACCCGTACTTCGTCTTCGAGGACGGCGAGCGTGTAGAGAAACCGGCCGAGGCGCTGACCGAGGACGACTGGGTCTACGTGCCGTCATCGGAGTGGAAAGAGATGACTGATGGTGGACCGGTATCCGTTTCGACCGACGAGTCCGCACGAGATCCGTCTGACGTCACGCTGACCCGGGTTCGAGAGGTCAGGGAGCGTCGGGCGGATCCGGACCAGAGCGTCTATGACCTCACCATCGATCGGACGCACAACTTCATTGCCAATTCGATGGTCGTCCACAACTCCGAGGACCGCTCGGCGATGCACGAGGCGCTCGAGCAGCAGTCCTACCACCCGGATACGGAGGTTCTGCTCGCTGACGGTCGACGCGTTCGGATCGGCGAGTTCGTAGACGAACGCATGAGCGAGCGGCCGGAGGACGTCGTCGAAGGGATCGACTGTGAGATCCTCCCCGTGGACGACGTCCGGGTCCACTCGACCGATCTCGAGACGAACGAGACGACGAAGCTTCCCGTCGACCGCGTGAGCAGGCACGAAGCGCCGGACGAGTTCGTCCGGGTGACGTTCTCCAACGGTCGGTCCGTAACCGTGACCCCCGAACACCCGATGTTCGTCGACCGCGGTGGGGAGGTCGGGACCGTCGAGGCCCGAGACATCGAGGAGGGTTCGTTCGTTCCGGCGCCTCGGAAACTCCCGAACTCCGGCGTCGAAGTCGAACTGGGCCACGAGGCACACCTCGGAAAGGAGAAGGACGTGAGGCTCCCCGAGCGTCTCACGGGCGACCTCGGGGAGGTGCTCGGATTCCTCGTCGCGGAGGGACACTCCTACGCCGGGTCGGCCCACGAGATCGGCTTCTCGAACCAGGACGAGCGACTGTTGAGCCGGATGGGACGTCTGATGAACGACGTGTTCGGGATGCGGAGTTCCGACACGACGAACGCGGCGGGGACCGTCACCAAGCGGTGGATCTCGACGAAGCTCTACCGCTGGTTCGAGCGCAACTTCCCCGAGGTCATGCACACCGCACGGGACAAGCGCGTTCCCGCCCGGGTGCTCGGTGCCTCCGAGGAGGTCATCCGCCGGTTCCTCGTCGGCGCGTTCGCGGGCGACGGTGGCGTCGAGAGCGAGGCGATGTCGTTCTCCACCGCCTCCGAGGGGCTCGCACAGGACTACGCCGACGCGCTTGCAAAGGTCGGCGTCGCCTCGCGCATCCATCACGACATCGCCGAGGACTCGTGGAAGGTCTATGTCATGGGTGACTCGACCGAGCGGTTCGTCGATCGGGTGGTAGAACCGGCCGACGACCGCTACGAGCAGGCACGGGCGTTCGTCGAGCGTAGCAACGGGACGCGGCGCCACCACGACACGCTACCGACGAGTGCGGCCCGCGAGATCCGCGAGCTGAAGCGGCTGCTCGGCGTCCGGCTGACCGGGCAGTTCGGGACGAACCTGGACGAGGGCTACGGCGTTCAGGTCGAGACCGTCCGGTCCGAACTCGACGCGCTCCGCGAACGGTCGACTGCGGTCCGCGAGGCGCTCGATCGGGCCGACGACCTCGCCGCGGTCCGGGCGGCGATCGGCTGGTCGGGGAGACAGCTCGCCGACCGGCTCGAGGGGGCGACGACCAGCCCGATCCACTACGCCGAGGACGGCGGGTACGATGCGGAGGCGCGCGCGCGGCTTGCGGACCGGGCGCGACGGTGCGTTCTCGACGCCCTCGAGGAGTTCGAGCGACGTTCGGACGAACTCGAAGAGCGGGGCGACCTCCGCTTCTACCGGGTCACGGACGTCGAGACCGTCCCGAACGACGGGGATGACGCTTGCGAGTGGGTCTACGACGTGACCGTCGAGCCGACGAACACGTTCGTGAGTCAGGGGATAGTCCTCCACAACTCCATCAGCATATCCAAGGCCGGGATCAACGCTACACTCAAATCCCGGTGCTCGCTGCTCGGCGCGGCCAACCCGAAGTACGGTCGGTTCGACGAGTACGAGCCGATCGCCGAGCAGATCGACCTGGAGCCGGCGCTGGTCTCGCGGTTCGACCTGATATTCACGATCACGGACAAGCCCGACGCGGAGAAGGACCGCGACCTCGCCGAGCACATCATCAAGACGAACTTCGCGGGCGAGCTCCACACCCACCGGGCGAACGTCGCCACCTCGAACGTCTCCCAGGAGGAGGTCGACAGCGTGACCGAGGAGGTCGAGCCGGCCATCGATGCCGACCTCCTCCGGAAGTACGTCGCGTTCGCCAAGCGCGAGTGCTACCCGACGATGACCGAGGAGGCGAAGGAGGCCATCCGGGAGTTCTACGTGACGCTCCGGGGGAGCGGGGATGGCGACGACTCGCCGGTGCCGGTCACCGCGCGGAAGCTGGAGGCGCTCGTCCGGCTCGCGGAGGCGTCGGCGCGCATCCGGCTCTCCGACACCGTGACCACGGAGGACACCGACCGGGTCATCGACATCGTCCGTTCCTCGCTCGAGGACGTCGGGATGGATCCGGAGACCGGTGAGTTCGACGCGGACATGGTCGAGGCGGGCACCTCGAAGTCCCAGCGCGACCGCATCAAGAACGTCAAGGGCATAATCAGGGAACTCCAGGACGAGTACGAGAGGGGGGCGCCGTTCGACGAAGTCGTCGACCGGGCCGAGCAGGCCGGCATCGACCGCTCGAAGGTCGAACACGAGATACAGAAGCTCAAGAACAAGGGGGACATCTACGAGCCACAGACCGACCACCTGCGCGTGGTGTAGGGGGTAGACGGACCGCGTCCGGTCGCGGCGGACGAGCGGGGTCGGGCGGTCGGTTCCGTGCCCGGCGGCCGGCGCGAGTGGCCGGCCGGTGCTACGGGGTCGAGACCGCCGGGAGTTCGACGAGGAACACGCTCCCCCGTGGGTCGTTGTCCTCGGCGCGTATCTCCCCGCCGTAGGAGACGACGAGCGTCCGGACGAGGTAGAGTCCGAAGCCGTGGTCGCTCCCCGTCCGGGGTTCGAACACCGCCTCCTTCCGGTCGTCGGGGATGCCGGGACCGTCGTCGCCGACCCGTACCGCGGCGATCCGCCCGTCGGCCTCCAGCGCGACCGTCACCCGGTGGGTCGGGGAGTCGTTGTGTTCGACGGCGTTGTTCAGCAGGTTGGCGAAGACGTTCTCGATGGCCTCGTTCGCCTCGACGTGGACGCCGGGGGCGAGGTCGGCCTCGATCTCGGCGCTCGGGCGGGTCGTCCGCGTAGGCCCGGATGACGTTCCCGGTCGGCGGTAACCGCCATCGTCGACCGATGTCGAAGCGACGCAATAGGCCTGTCGTCGCTGTCGACGGGAGAGGTGTGCGGAACCGTCCAGCCGGTCCAGCCGGCCCCGCGGGCCTCGCCGTGCGAGTCACGACGGGGTTTTTCACTCTCCGACGCCCGCTATCGCCCGATGGCAGACCCAGTCCGGCGTCCGGGGGCCGGTCGGCCGGCCGGAGGTGGTGGGTAACGATGGACCGCATCTCCGCGATACGGAACGTCGAGGAGGCGCTCGCGGCCTTCGAGGCCGGCGAGTGCGACCTCGCGGGGCTCGAACGGCGCGTGCGTGCGACGCTCCGCACGTACGCGACCGAGTTCGAGGGCGAGCTCGACGCCTATCGGGTGACCGGCGACGGGGCCGTCGACGGTACGGTCGTCATGGCGACCGGTCGGGCGGAGGCCCGCGAGCGGGTGCTGGCGCTGGTCGACGAGGACGCCGGCGCGCTCCGGTTCGAGGTCGAGCGGGTCGAGTAACACGGCCTCCTCTCGGTCATCCCGCCGGTTCCGTCCGGCGACTCGCCTGATTCGACCGGGGACGGAACCGTCGTCCCGCACTCGTGACTCAGTATCTGAGCGCGTCGCTAGGCTGGAGCCTCGACAGTCCGACGAGCCTCCATGGCAGCGAGCACGTCGTTCGACGGACGGGCAGAACCCGACGCTCCCGTCGCCGGGGACGGAGAGGAGGTGGCCGAACAGCTCCAGCAGGTGTACGAGTACGTCCTCGAGGGGCGCCGGCCGGAGGCGGTCGGCGCGACCGAGCAGCTCGCCGAACAGCTCGCGGTCGAGGTCCACCGCCCGGAGTAGCGGCTTCCCGCTCGCGTCGGTCGGGGGGGCCCCCGCACACGCCTG
>JBEPXB010000032.1:0-11362 GCA_041642135.1 Halobacteriales archaeon
GTTGATCCGCTTCTCCCGACTGCTCGGACGACATCGGTCCCGATCGGGATCCGAAAACCGATCGACCGCGTCCACTTCCGACGATCACCGTGAACCAATTCGTCGGCAACCGCCGAAGTAGTAATAGAGAGCCGTGGTGACGAACGGGAGAGACGTCTGATCTCGGTCCGTCCGTCACGCATCGTCGAACGGGTCTGCCGACCGGTCGACCTCAATGTCGTTCACTGCGTCGATGCCGAAGCCATCAAGTAACACCGAGCGTGCCGCAGCGACATCGTCATCACCTGGTGTGTCGAGCCTGATCGACGCGCTGATCGTCGCCTCGATGAAGAGGTCGTTCAGGTTGGGCGTCATCGACGTGATGTCGACCGACTCGACCCGAACTACTCCGTCGACTGCTTCGACGACGCTCCGAGTCCCCTCGACGAGGGTCCCTGGTGCGCTGCGCGGTACTCGGATACTGAGGTCGGCGACGATGCCGACCACGACTGGGTCATGCCTGAGCATGATGCTCCCGCCGAGAGTCGAACTCGGGGCTCGGCCTCGAGAGGGCCGTGTGTTTGGCCGCTACACCACGGGAGCGATGTGACAGCCGGAAGCTGTGGATACGCACAACGCCGGCTGCAACGGATCGGGAGGGAGTCGATTCCCCATCGGCTTCTGACGACGAAGCTGCTCTGCCACTTGAGCTACCGATCCGGACCGACGCTCCGCGATTCGGGCCGGAGGACCAGCTGTGCTGGTCGGACACCGACCGGGACGCGGAGGTCAGCCGTCGGGTGGGATGGAAGGGGCGTGCTTCGAGCGCCAGGGGCCACGCGGCAACGTGGAGGTCGCCACTGTGTGGCCGTGGGGGAGCCGTGATCCCCGCCTGGCTGCTCGGGAATCGCTCACCTCCGATGACTCCGGTGGGGAGCCACCATCTTCGATGGCGATCCCGGGGGGTCGTACCCCGGACAGCGATGCCTCTCCGAGACACCGCGAGTGCTGTCGCTCGACAGCGAGACCGTCCCCGAGGGGGTCGGTCCGACGCCCGGCGCGAGATTCGAACTCGCGTCCTCCCCGTGACCGGGGGACATGATAGGCCGGACTACACCAGCCGGGCGCGATGCCGTGTGGATGCGAGCGTACACACCCCCTCACGACAAGCGGGCGTGCAACCACGACCGAGGCCGTGGATTTGATAGTCCCACGAGGATTCGAACCTCGGTTTCAGGGTCCAAGGCCCTGCGTGCTTGGCCGAACTACACCATGGGACTGCGGTCGACCACCGATTCGAATCGACGCCGGTTCCGGGGACACGCCGGACCCGCGACGGGCGACGACACGAGAGAACGACACCGGTGGCCCCGGTCGGTGTGAACCGATGAAGAGACTCCCCCTCGTCGGGAGGTGGAGTCCGCAGAACTGGGGGTCCCGTGGTCCCTCGACCGGCGCGTCGGGGGCAGGCGTGCCCTACGCGGCGAACTCGAGATCGGGGACGGGTTTGGCGAAGGGGTGACCGTCGCGTTCGAGCAACGCGTCGTTCCAACCCTCGCACTGACCCGACGTCTCGGCATCGCGTTGCCGGTAGACGCACAGGGATCTCACGCGTTCTGTCCGACCGGACGCACGGCTGGCGAACCTGCCAGCGGCCGTCGGGTGTGAGGGTCGGGACATGGTCGAGTCTGCGTCACCCCGGTATGCTTGGTATGGGCCAAGCGAACGGTGTACCCGATACGTATCCGCATTGAGACTTAAGCGTTGTCGGGGTATGTGAGGGATAGGCACGCAGGATTCGGCCGTGGACGCTCGCCTCGACATCGAGACGACACGTGGTTCACCATGGAGGGGGTCCGCAGTCGCGGGCGTTCGTGTACCCCCAGTCGATCGGTCCCGGGACCGAATCGTACCCACAGTCGTCACAAGACCACCAGACACCACCGTGTGTGGCACTGAGTTCGACGTTCACGTCGCCGCTCTCACAGCTCGGGCAGTGGAGCCACTCGTGAAACATCGCCTCACGTTCGACCTCGGTCACGCGGGCGTCACAGGCCCGACAGGCGAGCGTGAGGTCACGCCTGTCGAGATCCGTGACGAGCGTGAGCTCGTCGCCACTGCAATCCGGACAGGACACCCACGCCGACGTCTCCGTCCAGTGGTTCGGACGCAGGGTCGCGATGTCGTGGAGGATCGGTAGCCCCCGCGAGTCGGCGAGTTCGACGGCACGACGGAGGGCGGATCCTATGTCGGACGGACCCTCGCGTTCGAGGACGGCGCTGACCGGCCGTGGCGACCCGTCGTGGTCCTCGATCGTCACGGGTGCTCGGACGGTGAGTTCGTACACACAGTCGGGAGAAATCGGAACGTCGGACCGTGCGTTCCGGCGATTCCGATCGTCGGGGAGGTGGAGGAGCTGGATGTACGGGTTCTCCCGGCGGGTTTCCGTGAGCAGCTCGTCCGGGATCGTGACGTCGTACACCTCGGCTGTGTTCGTGAGCGGTCTCGTCGCCGTCCGTTTATACGCTGGCGTGTCGCCACTCTCGGTACGCTCGTGTTCGGGGTCACTCGTAACGGCCCCTGCTCGTCGTGCTCCTGTTCCAGTAGTGTCGGATATTCCGAGCGAGTCGGTCGGGAGCCACTCGCCGTCGTCCTCGGAGGTGTCTCGAACTGCAACGAGTCGGCCGTCGGTGAACTTGGCCTCGTACGCCAGGAGCGCCTCGTCGACGGAGGTGGAGAACCGGATCACGCCGTGATAGGGGCGCTCCATCCAGCCGTCGTGGACGTGGCGGAACGAACCGGCCATCCTGAAGAATGGGTCGTTCCATAGTTCGGTCCCGTAGTGGGGCCGCTCCTCTTCGGGGACCTCCTCGGTGTGGAACTCCTCTTCGAGCAGTCGGCCATCCGGGGTGATCCGGAACCTCCGCATTGCAGGCCTGCCGATCGACTTCGTTTGCCATCGGACGGTAGAGGGATCTCGATCGAGTCCGGGGAGGACCAGTGCTGCGGGGAATTCGAGCGTATCGTACAGGCCCATTGGTGGTCACCTCAATGGCGTCGCGTGGTTCAGCGTGGAGACCGACACTCAAGGCTGTTCTGGAGGGATGATATTGAGTGTCACACCATACACACCATCCACACCGTTCCGAGCCGTGTCTGGATCCACGGCAGAACGACCGTCTGAAGAAGTGTGACGGCCTCCACGCCGTTCAGGACGGCGAGGATGTCAAGGTGGGTTGGTTGCGTCGTTGAGCGAATCGACCGTCCCACTGTCATACCCGGCCCGCCACAACTGATGGATCGCATGGGCAACGAGGACGAGTGCTCCGACGGTGATACAGGACGCGTCGACATCGTCGTCATCGCTGGACGCATTCGGCGGTATGTGGTAGTGAGCGTCACCGGCGGGGGCGGTGTAGTCGTGCGGATGGACGTCCCAGCGCAGATCCCGATCCGCCCCGTCGCTGCAATGGTTTGATCACCGAGTGTCAGCTTCATCCCCGAGGTCAAGCCTCGGAGTATTCGCCTTAAGCTCTGGTGACTTCCTCCCGCGCCTACGGCGCGGGCCTTCCACGCGGTGTTGGCCGAGCCGGTTACTCCTGACGGTTGGGAGTCACGGTTTGCTGGACTGTCAGCCAGTGGCTCTGCCACAACGCCGTTACTCATCCCCTGTAGAGGTCTTCGAATTATATGATTTTTGTTGATATTAGACGTGGTCGGCTTACCTTTTGATTTCGGCTACGATCCGTGTCAAACACCGAGTCAACGGCCAGTTTTCCATACACAAACCGTAGAGCCCCGGTATGACTACGATCTGTCGGACACATCTGTTAGCTCAAGCCACCAGTAGTCCCCTCAAACCTCCACGATCATAGGCACAGCGAAGCACGGCACATACTAATTCCATCCTCAGCGATATACTTTTAAATACATCGGTAGAATCGGAATCTATGAGGGAAGCGGCACTACGGGTTATCGACTGTTTACGTGACCGCTCCTACGCTGTCGGCGAGTTAGCCGAGGCTATCGGAAACAGTCAGAGTTGGACGTCAGAGGTCGTCAGTGATCTCGAGAACGAGCACCTCGTGGAACGAACCGATGGGGTCCGACTGGCCAACACGTACGAAGCGACGCTGCTTGCCGAACTCCTCGAACGATACGCACTCGAAAAGGTCCTGACCGGGACGAAAGAAGACATTCTCATTGCGCTACTTCCGGGTCCTAAATCGATCGCTGAGTTACAAAAACAGGGCTTCGCGAAATCGACACTCTATCAGCACCTGAACGAAATTCAGGAGACCGGAGCGATCGCACAGACGGATGACGGCTACGCCATCAGTGACGACACGCTTCGGTCGTTCCTCGAAGCCAGAACCCGAACCACGCCCTTCGAAACCGAGTACCGCGCGAACGGCGACCGGATCGTGGCGACGAGCAAGGAAGACGTCGACGGCACGCCGACTGCGTTCTCGGCGTTCACACGCTACGGTGTCGACTATCACCCGGCGAAGACCTACGTCTACCAGGGAGATCGCCAGCTGGATCTCGAGGACGTCCTGATCCACGCGGTGACCGTCGCCGAGAACAAGAAACAGATGGCGATGGCTACCGTCTTCTATCTCACGCACCGTGCCACCCTCGATGCGGGCGATTTGTGGCGGCTCGCGAATAAATGGGACTGCATCGAGAAATGGGCCGACCTCTTTGCGTACATCGACCAGCGAGAGGTCCACCAGGAGGAGTTCTTTCTGCCCTGGGAGGAATTTATCGACCTCGCGAAGGACTATGGGGTCTACCCACGCGGTCACCATCCGGAGGATAGCCTCCAGCGGGGACTCGAAGAACTCGGAGACCACCTCGAGACAACGGTCGACGCGTATCTCCTCGGGGGCGGCAACCTCATTCTGCGCGGCCTGAAGGACTCGACCAAGGACGTCGACCTCGTCGTCGAGGACGGCCAGACGTTCTTTGCGATCGCTGAATCATTACAGGACCTGGGATACGAGGAGCGCGGCGATCTGGAAGCGGCATACAACCGGCTCGATCCCAGTATTGTCCTCGAAAAAGAGGGATTTCCGCGCTGGGACGTCTTCGTCGAGACAGTCGCAGGCCAGCTCCAGTTGACCGAGGCGATGATCGAGCGGTGTGACCAGTCATTCGAGTACGGCAACCTCCACGTTCATCTGCTCTCGCTGACCGACATCTTCGTGTTCAAGTCGATCACCGAACGAGAGGGGGACCTCGAAGACATCGCGTTGATCGCCCAGCAAGCCGATCTCGACTGGGAGGAGATCTTCGAGGAGATCAAGACCCAGGAAGACCTCACGGGCCGATTCTTCTCGTTTGCCGTGCTCGACACCCTCGATGTTCTCGAAGAGCGGTACGACATCGTCGTTCCAATCACGAACCGGCTCGTCTCGTACTGTCTCGAGAATGCGCTGCTCGTGTCGCTGGACGAACCGAAAACGATCGAAGACCTCCGGGAGGAACTGGACTTCCCCGATCACCGGATCTACAACAAACTCCGCCAGCTCGAGGAGGATGGCCAGATTACTGTCGATCGGAGTGGGCGGCTCAACACGTACCAGCGAGTCGAGAAGCTGTAGCTGCTGAGTCGACATCAGGACATCGAGGTTCTGTCACCTTCTCCGCCCTAACGGGCGGAGCTTGTCGGTGGACTCCCGTTCTGGCCGACGTGAGCCGTCGGCAGGCGAGTAGCCGCCATTCACGTTCAGCGTCCCCGACTTCAGGGCCAGGTGACTGGTGGCCCCTCCGCGCGGAGACTTTTGCCCCGCACGGAGTATCTTGAATCCGATGTTCTTCGCCGCGTTGTAGTCCGCGTTCGCCTCGTACCCGCACTTCTGACAGCAGAACCGCGCCTGCGACGGGCGGTTCTCGCGGAGTGTCGTCCCACACTTCGAGCACCGCTGGCTCGTGTACGCCGGGTCGACCTGCGTGGCCACGATTCCCTCCGCCTCGGCCTTGTACGCCACGTAGTCGTACAGCCGCCGGAACGCCCATGCGTGGAACTTCTTGGCTCCGGGCATCCGGTCGCGGATGTCCGTGAGCTCCTCGAAGGCGATCACGTCGCAGTCGTGCGTGATGGCCTCTTGGACGATGGCTTTCGAGACGCGGTGCAGGTAGTCCTCTACCCACCGCGTCTCGCGGTTGCCCATCCGTTCGATGGTCCGGTGAGCCGACTCTGTGCCTGTCCGCTGGAGATCGCCACGCACCCGTTCGTACTCCCGACGGCGGTGATTGAGGGAGCCCCCACTCCAGAACATCCCGGTCGATGTGACGGCGATCTGTTCGATGCCGAGGTCGACACCGAGGACTGTGCTGTGCTCGGTGTCGCCGTCGTCCGGCATCTCCGACTCCACTTCGGCCTTCGTCCGATGTGGAGGAAAAAGGCGTCCGTCGCGTCCTGGTACTGGAGTGTCGCACCCGTGACCTCGTAGTCGTCGTTGCGGAGGTACTCGGTCTGCGGGTTGTCTCCCTCGAGTGGGAGAACGTACTCGGCCTCGATCCGCCCGCCGACCGTCGACAGCGAGACGTGATCGGCGTGGAACGTGGCACTCCGCTTGTCGTAGCGGACGGAGGGTGTCGTGAAGTGCGGCTGTGACGCCCTCTTGCCCTGCTTCCACCGGGCGACGACGCCCTTGATGGCTTCGGCGGCCGTGTTCCGTGCGGACTGAACGAGGTTCGCCTGGAGGCGCGTCTGCTCGCGCACAGCCGAGTATGTCCGGTCGTTGCAAGGCTCTGAATTGGTCGCTCAACTCGTCGTAGTACAGTTCCAGTCGGCCTTGGTCGCCCGACCACTGCGGCTTCCCACGAACGTCGAGTGTGATCGGTGAACTCGGTTAAACGACCGAAAGCGGTCTACTCCGGGACGACGGATCCCGACACGCCTTCCTCCTCCTGTAACCGCTTCTCGGCCGCCTCCCGGTCCTCGGGATACCCGATATCCATCCGCCATCCATCGAGCGGCAGCGCATCTATCGTCCGCCCACTTCGAATCAGCAGGTCGATCGCCTCGCTGATCTCGTACTCGCCGCGGTTCGAGGGCTGGACGAGCTTACACGCCGGGAAGATCGCCGGCGAAAACGTGTAGAAGCCGGTCATCACCAGGTTCGAGGGCGGATCCTCGGGTTTCTCGACCACTTCGATGATCTCCCCGTAGTCGTTGGTCACACAGACCCCGTACCGGCTCGCCTCCTCGTAGGGCACCTCCTCGACCAGGAACGCCGCGTCCGCGCGGTCCTCCCGCTGCCGTCGCACCACGTCACCGAGGTTCGCCCGGAAGACGTTGTCCCCGAGCATCAGCATGAAGTCGTCCTCGACGTACTCCTCGACGGTCAGCAACGCGTGGGCGAGGCCCTTCTGCTCGCGCTGGTGGGCGTACGTGATCGGGACCCCCTCGAACTCGTCGCCGTAGTGGTCGATGATCTCCTCCTTCAGGTAGCCCACGACGATCAGGAACTCCTCCGCCCCCAGCTCGACGAGTTGCTCGAGACAGTGCGTGAGGATCGGTTTGCCGTCGACCTCGACCATCCCTTTCGGCTTGTCCTCGGTCAACGGCCGCAGCCGCGTTCCTTCTCCCCCCGCGAGTACGACGGCCTGCATGTATACTACGCTACTCAAAAGTCACCGTGAAATAATTTCGTACTCGTCCGGAACCGAATACTGATACGCCCTGTCGAAAAGAGGAGTACGATGAAGCTCAGCGTCGTCGGGAGCGGCTACGTCGGGACGACCGTCGCCGCCTGTCTCGCCGACCTCGGACACTCGGTGACGAACGTCGACATCGACCAGGATATCGTCGACAGCGTCAACGCCGGCGAGTCGCCGATCCACGAACCCGGCCTCGACGACCTGCTCGCGGAACACGGGGGCGACCGCCTCCGGGCGACCACCGACTACGGCGCCGTCAGGGACACCGACCTCACGTTCGTCGCCCTGCCGACACCGTCCAACGAGGACGGGAGCATCGACCTCTCGATCATCACGCAGGGGATGGAATCACTGGGAGAGGCCCTTGCGAGGAAGACCGACCCGCACGTCGTCGTCGTCAAGAGCACCGTCATCCCCGGCTCCACGGAGGAGGTGCTCGCCCCGGCGATGCGCCGGGCCGGCGCCGGCGAGAACGTCCACGTCGCGACGAACCCCGAGTTCCAGCGCGAGGGCACCGCCGTCCGGGACTACCGCAACCCGGACAAACTCGTCGTCGGCACCGACTCCCAGTACGCACGGGACACGCTCGAAGCGGTCTTCGAGCCGCTCGTCGCCCGGGCGAACTCGAAGGCGACGGTCGTCACGACGGGGATCCGCGAGGCCGAGATGATCAAGTACGCGAACAACGCGTTCCTCGCGGCGAAGGTCAGCCTGATCAACGAGCTCGGAAACGTCTGCAAGGCGTACGACGTCGACGCCTACGAGGTCGCCGAGGCGATCGGCCTCGACGAACGGATCGGCGAGCAGTTCCTCCGGTCGGGGGTGGGGTGGGGCGGGAGCTGTTTTCCAAAAGACATTTCGGCACTGATCGCCGCCGCCGAGGACACGGGGTACGACCCGTCGCTCCTCAGGGCGGTCGTCGAGGTGAACGACAAACAGCCGACACGGATGCTCGACCTCGCCGAGCGGCACGTCGACCTCGCGGGCAAGCGCGTGGCCGTCCTCGGGCTCGCGTTCAAGCCCGGCACCGACGACGTCCGGAACTCCCGTGCCATCCCGCTCATCGAGGCGCTCGGCGAACGGGACGCCGAGGTCGTCGCCTACGACCCCGTCGCCCACGAAAACATGCGCGAACGCTTCCCGGACGTGACCTACGCCGACTCGGCTGCGGCCGCCCTCAACGGCGCCCACGCCGCGTTCGTCGTCACCGACTGGGACGAGTTCGCCGTGCTCGACGGGGAGTTCGACCGGATGGCTACCCCGGTCGTCGTCGACGGTCGCCGGATCATCGAGCGTCGCGAGGGGATCACCTACGAGGGACTGACGTGGTAGCAGACCTGCAGACACTTCATCGACGAGCCCCCATCTTCAACGAGCGAGGCTGCCAGGCCGAACGGAACAGGGTCAGTACCCCACGAGTGGCATCGTTGTGGCTACGCTCCTCGCATCGCTCACTCGACAGTTACACTCTTGGCGAGGTTCCGGGGCTTGTCGATCGGGCGGCCCTTGCTGTTGGCGATGTGGTAGGCGAACAGTTGTAGCGCGACGTTCGCGACCAGCGGCTCGAAGACACCCGCATCGGGCACCTCGATCACCGTTTCACAGGTCCTCTCGACGTCCGCATCCGAAGACACTCCGACGACCGGAGCCCCGCGCGACTGGACCTCCTTGACGTTGCTCAGCGTCTCCTCACGAGCGGAGTAGTCGGTCAACAGTGCGATAACTGGTGTCCGGTCGGTGACGAGTGCGAGCGGCCCGTGCTTCAGCTCCCCGGCGGCGAACCCCTCGGCGTGGTCGTAGGAGATCTCCTTGAGCTTCAGCGCGCTCTCGAGCGCCACCGGATGGCCGACCTGCCGCCCGATGAAGAAGAACGCCTCCCCGTCGGCGTACCGGTCTGCGACCCGCGAAATGTACTGATCGTCGTCGAGGACGTCCTGTATCGCCTCCGGCAGCGACCGGAGGTCTCGCAGCAGTTCGGTCGCCCGGTCGGCAGTGAGCACGTTCCGGGTTCGTCCGAGATGGACGGTCAGCAGCCCCAGGGCCACGACTTGCGAAACGAACGTCTTGGTGGCCGCGACGCCGATCTCCGGGCCGGCACGGATGTACAGCACGTCGTCGACCTCCCGGGTGATGGTACTCCCGACAGTGTTCGTGACCGCGAGACTCGGCATCCCGGCCGCAGTCGCCGACCGGATGGCCGATAGCGTGTCCGCGGTCTCCCCGCTCTGGGAGACCGCGACGGCGAGCGTCCGGGCCGTGTCGACGTGGGTGCCGACGTCGAACTCGCTCGCGAGCGTGACGTCGACCCGCAGGTCCGCGAACCGTTCGAGGAGCTGCTTCGCGTACAGCCCGGCGTGGTAGGAGGTGCCGCAGGCGACGATCTCGACGGCGTCGAACGCCCGGAGCACCGCGTCGTCGAGACCGAGATCGAGGTCCACGGTCCCGGAGAGCGTGTCGACCCGCCCGGACAGCGTCTGTCGGAGCGCGTGGGGTTGCTCGTGGATCTCCTTGAGCATGTAATGCTCGTACCCGCCCTTCTCGACGGCGTCGGCGTCCCACGTCACCGTCTCGACCTCGCGGTCGACGCGCTCGCCAGCGTTGTAGATCCTCACCCCGTCGTCCGAGAGCACGGCGAGGTCCCCGTCCTCGAGATACGTGACCCGGCTCGTGTGTTCGACGAACCCGGTCACGTCGCTCGCGAGGAAGGTCCCGTCCTCGCCGTGTCCGAGGACGAGTGGGCTGTCCTGCCGGGCCGCGACGACGCCCTCGAACTCGGGCGTCGTGACCGCGATCGCGTAGCTCCCCTCGAGCCGGTCGACGGCGCGTCGGACCGCGACCGGGAGTTCACAGCCCTCCGCGAGTCCCTCCTCGACGAGATGCGGGACGACCTCCGTGTCGGTATCGCTCTCGAAGACGTGGCCGCGGTCGCGTAGCTCCGCCTTCAGCCGGTCGTAGTTGGAGATGATGCCGTTGTGGACGACGGCCACCTGCCCGGTGCAGTCGGTGTGTGGATGCGCGTTCTCGTCGGTCGGCTCCCCGTGGGTTGACCAGCGCGTATGACCGATCGTACACGACGACTCGACCGAGGGGAGCGACAGGTCGTCGATCCGGCCCTCCTGCTTGTGGACCGTCAGCCCGTCGTCGATGGCCGCGACGCCGACGGAGTCGTAGCCCCGATACTCGAGGTTGCGGAGTCCATCCGCGACCCGATCGATGCCCGCTGCGCCCCCGACGTAACCGATGATCCCACACACGATTATCCCCCCAGAGCTCCCCCTGTACGTGTCGTATCAGGTTCACTGTGTAAAATGTCGTTCATGGCGACGGTATTCGCCCGGCCGGTCGGGCGGATAAAAGAGGTCGACCCGAACACACTGGACGATCCGTCGGTGCGGCACGCCCGTCGTCGGTCATCACCGGACAAGGTTCGGACGCCCAGTCGAGCCTACCCCCGTCGAACCCACGAGCCGGACTCGACGGAGCCATCGACCACGGAGGCGCTGTCGATCCTGACGTCGTTTCCGACGATGGTCCCCGGTCGGATCGTCGCGTTCGCGCCGACGACCGACCCGTCGCCGATGACCCCTCCGAACCGCACGTCGGGATAGACCGTCCCGTCGATGACGACGTCGGTCTCGCCGTCTTCGACCGTGGCGTTCGAGCCGAGGGTAGTCCCCGCGCCGACGACGGCGTTCCGGACGACACAGCCCGG
>JBEPXB010000033.1:0-11224 GCA_041642135.1 Halobacteriales archaeon
CACCGTATGCTCGGGACCCTCGTCGACCCGACAGTGTCCGGCCCACCGCCTGAGACCGTCGAGTTCCACCTCGACGTCGTACTCGCCCGGCGGCAGGAGACCGGTCTCGCTCTCGGTCGTCCCCGGTCCGAGCCGGTAGGTCCGCTCGACGGTGCGGCCCTCGCCGATCGCCCGGAGCCAGAGGTGGTGGGTCTCGCTGGCGTCGTAGTTCCGGAGGTGGACGTCCTCGCTCTCGACACTTCGGACCGTTCGACTCGAACGCGTCGCCGCTGCGTCTCTCATGGATCGTCGTCGGCCCGGCACCGACAAGGGCCATCCGGAGGCTCAAATCGAGGGTTTAGCGACGGCTCCGCGGAGGACCCACCTCTATAGCCGACCGCCACGAACGATCCCCGCTCAGCCGACGTAGTCGAACAGGTGTCCGGCGACGTTCCGGAGCTGGATCTGCTCGGTCCCCTCGGTGATGCGGTAGCGGCGGTGGTGACGATACACGTGTTCGAACGGCTTCGCCCGGCTGTAGCCCATCCCGCCGTGGACCTGCATCGCCCAGTCGGCCGCGTCGCAGGCCAGCCGGTTCGCCCGGTAGTTCGCCATCGACACCTTCTCGCTGACCGCGAGCTGGTCCTCCCGGTCGAGCATCCACGCGGTCTTGCGGACCAGCCCCCGGAGCATCTCCGCCTCGGTGTGCAGGTCGGCGGTCGGGAACTGGATGGCCTGCCGCCGGGCGAGTTCGGTCCCCCAGGTCTCGCGTTCGCGGGCGTAGTCGGCGGTCTCGTCGATGCAGAACTGCGCCGCCCCGAGCGAGGAGGCAGCCTGCCGGATCCGACCCTCGTGAACGAAGTCCTGGGCCTGCCGGAGCCCCGCGCCCTCCTCGCCCACGACCGCGTGCTCGGGGACCCGCACCCCGTCGAGGACGAGTTCGGCGTGGTCGGTCGGCATGTTGAACGTCCAGTGGTAGTACGGCACCTCTAACCCCTCCGCATCCGTGGGGACGAGAAAGCCGGTGATACCCTCGTGGTCGCCGTCCTCGCCGGACGTGCGGGCGAACACCTGGACCACGTCGGCGCGGTCCATCCCCGTGATCCACCGCTTGCGCCCGTCGATCACCCACTCGTCGCCCTCCTTTCGAGCGACCGTGTCCATGTGGGTCGCGTCGCTCCCGTGTTCGGGTTCGGTGAGGCCGAACGCGCCGACGACCTCGCCGGAGAGCATCCCCTCCAGGTATCGCTCGCGCTGTTCCTCGCTCCCGTAGCGGTGAATCAGCCGCGCGGCGGAGTGGTTCCCGACCACCGAGGCTTCGAACGAGAGGACGTTGTGGAGTCCGGGGCCGCGGGCCGCGAGGTGCTCGCGGACGATCGCCATCGTCAGGTGGCTCGCCCCCTGCCCGCCGAGTTCCTCCGGGAGGAGGAGGCGGTAGAACCCCGCCTCGTCGGCCCGCTCTCGCATCTCCTCGACGAGCGCGAGCCACTCCGCGGCCGGCGTGCCGTCGTCCCAGTTCGTCCGTGCCGCCTCCCGCCGGTGGTCGAAGAACTCCGGGTGCTCGGCCTCGAGTGGTTCGATCTCGCGCTCGACGAACGCGTCGAGGTCGTCGAGCAGCCGTCGAGTCCCCTCGGGAACGCCGAAGTCCATAGGCAGGAGTGACACACGGGGACCGTAAATCGAACGGGGCGCGGCGGGACGGGTCGATCGCCGAAAGGGTGCGAAACGGTTCGAAACGGTCGAAACGGCCGCCGAGGTTCAAACCCGTTCGGCACCGATCGGACGAGCATGGGTATCGCACAGCTGCTCCCCGGTCGCAACCGTAGGGTGGACGGGACGCCGAACCGGTCCCTGTACTGGTGTCCGGACTGCGGAATGATGTTCGAGCGGTCGAGCCCGGACATCGACTACGCCTGGTGTGCGCGCTGTGGAGCCGAGAGCGTCAGGGAGCTGCCCTGGCCGACCTCGCTCTGAGTCACCCGGGACCCGGTGTCGTGGACGGTCGGCCGCGAGACGCGGGCTGCCGAAGCGCGGAACGCGACCGGGCGGAGGCCGGTCGAGGAGTCGACATCGTGGTGGGTCGACGCCACCCGACCTGTCGACCGTGTACGCGACCCTGTCAATCCAGTGTTATGGTAGCTCCTGCTCGCCGTCCGGTTCCTCGTCCGCGAGCACGACGAGGTTCTCCCGACCGATGGTGATCTTTTCGACGTCACCGTCCTCCTCCATCCGCGAGAGCAGCCGGCTCACCTTCGACTTCGACCACTCCGTCCGTTCGACGAACTCCCCCTGCTGGAGCCGTCCGCCGTTCTCCCGGAGGAGCCGCTTCACCCGGTCCTCGTCGGTCAGGGGTAGCGAGTCGCCGGCATCCGTGCCGACGGCGTTGGTCGCTACGGTGTCGCCGTCGCTGCCCCCGGTCGCGTCCCCCGTCTCCCCCGCGACCTCTCCGTCGCCGTCCGCCGTCCCGGTACCGTCGCCATCCCACAGGGCGAACGCGACGCGGCTCCGCACGGCCACGAACGCCCCGAGGACGACCACTGCCAGTCCGAACAGCGCGGCCGGGGTCGTCAGGCCGCTCGTCGGACCGATGCCGAGTGACACCTCCAGGGCGTCGCCCAGGAGGTCCCCGTCGGTGTCGACCGCCGTCGGATCGGTCCCGTACTCCATGACCTCCTCGCGGTCGGTGAGTCCGTCCCCGTCGGTGTCGACCGCCGTCGGATCCGAGTCGTACTCGGTGACCTCGGCGCCATCCGTGAGCCCGTCCCCGTCCGTGTCCGCGACCGTCGGATCGGTCCCGTACTCGGAGACCTCTTCCCGGTCGGTGAGCCCGTCACCGTCCGTGTCCGCGACCGTCGGGTCGGTCCCGTACTCGGAGACCTCTTCCCGGTCGGTGAGCCCGTCACCGTCCGTGTCCGCGACCGTCGGGTCGGTCCCGTACTCCGTGACCTCCTCGCGGTCGGTGAGTCCGTCCCCGTCGGTGTCGACCGCCGTCGGATCCGAGTCGTACTCGGTGACCTCGGCGCCATCCGTGAGCCCGTCACCGTCCGTGTCCGGGTCGGTCGCGTTCGTCACCCCGCCGATCTCCCGGGCGTCGCGGAGGCCGTCGGCGTCCGTGTCGTTCGACAGCGGGTCGGTCCCGTACTCCTCCACCTCGGTCCCGTCGGGCAGGCCGTCCTCGTCGGTGTCACTTCGGTCGACGCCCGTCCCGTACTCGAACTCCTCTTCGTCCGTGAGCCCGTCGCCGTCGAGGTCCCCGCCGCGGACGACGACGACCACCGACAGCTCCCGGGCGTCGAGGACCGCTCCGTCGTCGGCGTTCCGGAGCGTGATCCCGAGGCGCCGGTGACCGCTCTGGTTGGCCGTCCACTCGGCCAGCGGGAGCCGGACCGTGCCGTTCCGTTCGGACACCAGCTGTT
Source organism: Halobacteriales archaeon (assembly GCA_041642135.1). Taxonomy (GTDB): domain Archaea; phylum Halobacteriota; class Halobacteria; order Halobacteriales; family Haloarculaceae; genus Salinirubellus. The sequence continues at coordinate 3,396 of JBEPXB010000033.1, forward strand.
CCTGGCAGGTGATCCGGTCGGTCGTGCCGTTCGAGGGGTCCGTCCCCTCTACGCAGAGGCGGACGCGTGCGGACGGGGCCCCCGTGGCGACCTGCACCGTGAGCGAGTCGAGCGCTCCGCGCCAGGCGTAGACCCGACCGTCGGCGCGGTCGGCGACGCTCCCGTCCGGGAGGGTGACCTCTTCTATCGTCGGGCCGTCGGCGACGGTCGCCGTGCCGACCGCCGGCCCCGCGACCAGCGCTCCGAGGAGCAGCAGGATCCCGAACCAGACTCCGGCCCCGCGGCCGCGACTCATGGCCCCGCGGTCGTCAGCCCGACCCCGGAAGCCGGGCACCGTCTCGCGGCACTTCCCCCCGGTTCGAACCTGTCGATCCACGATCCGAGCGGTCTCACCGACATCCGCTCGTACCGACGGGCCACGCAACCAAGTAACCTCCCCAGACGACCTGGCAGTCGGAACGACTCCGGGGGCTACCCGTCGTCCCGGGCCCGCCCCCCGTAGCGGCCGTCGAGGACCAGTCTCGCCACCGTCAGCACGGAGAACGCCAGCAGGACGAGGGCACCGGCGGCGATCCCCGGAACCGCCCCGAACGCGGCGACGTCGAGAGCGGTCACGACCAGCAGCACCGACCCTGCCGCCGAGACGCCCAGGTACCACCGATCCCAGGTGTCGCCGTTCTCCCTCTCGTCGTAGTTGATCGCGTCGCCGTCCTCGTTTCCGTCGTCGCCGACGTCACCGTGGCGATCCGGGTCACCGTCGTCGCCGTCTGCCCCACGGCCGGCATCCGCCGTCCCGTCCGGGGCGGCCGCCCCGTTCGGCCCGCTCGGGTCGGGCAGGTCCGCGTAGGCGGCGACGCGGTCGAGCAGCGGCCGCGGTTCGAGTACACCCCTCGACTTGTCGTACTCGATCACGCCCGCGTCGGCCAGCGTGTCCAGGTGCGACTGGTAGAGCGCGACGTACACGCGCTGGCGTTCGTCCGAACGTAGCGCTGCCACCGTCGTGTCGTTCTCCCAGGCGGCCACCTGTTCGGCCACGTCGCGCATCCGCACCGGTCCCTCGCGGCCGCGCAGGTACCGCAGTACCGCCCGTCGGCGCGAGTTCTGCAACAGGTGGAACAGGTCGTCCTTCGGGAGCGATCCCGCGGGAGTCGCATCCGTCGTGTCCGGACTACCGGAGACGTCCGGATGCCCCGGCCCGGACCGTGCCACCTCCTCCCCAGGAGGGCTGACTGTCGATGTGGAGTTCATCCGGACCGGACGGATCGGCCGAGACCGGCATAAACGCCCCAGACCCTCCCGACTGTTTCACCCGGACTCCCGACTGTTTCACTCCGTTTCGAGCGTTGCAGACCCCGTTACGCTCGTCGCGGGCCGGTCACGTGGCCGACTACGGCCACGAGACGACTCCGTCGAACGGCCGGCGCGCACGGGACGTTCCCGGGCCCGGGTGTATCGGTCAGGGCCGAAGGGAGCTCCCCGGTCCACGCCTCCGAGCCCCGACCGACGGGTCGTCGTGCCCGGCAGGGCGGTCTGCCCTCGGCGATGACGGTCGTGGCTCCGACTGTCGGAGGCGAGGAAAGGGGGAGGGGTGGCAAGGGTGGCGCTCTGCCGCCGGACGGGGGGAGTGGCCGACGGGAGCACTCGTGTCGAACCGTGTGCGACCACGCGTCGACGGGGGGAAGACCGTGGTCCGGCACACGGAGCCAGCACATGATGGCCGTGCATCATGGGGCGTGTTCGACGCCCACGTTTCGCTCGGGGCCGGTGGAACTTGGTTATACACCCCCTAAACCCCGGTCAGAGGTCCGATCAGTCGCCGACCACCTGGAACCGATCCGGGTGAAGGGGAGCGACGGACCGCGCACGGGACTCCCCCGGTCCGGACGGCGGGGTTTTTGTCCGTTCCCGGAAAGGCCCGGACATGGCCTACGTGGTCGAGATCACCCGTGCGGCGGCGGACGCGAACCCGGCCGTCGCCGAGTACCGCGCGGAAGTGGGCGAGCGCGTCCGCTTCGAGTCGAAGGCCGACGCGGACGCGCTGGTCGAGAAACTCAACACCGATGAGGAGGGCGAGGTCCGCCTCCGGAGCGTCCACGAGGACCACCCGCTAGAGGAGGGACAGGAACCCGTCGACGGCTACGTCGAGGCGGCCTGATAGGGTCGTGCGTAATTCTTTCCCGCCAGACCGCCACAAATCTCTCGAATCAGCCGTCGAATCCATCGGATTCCGAGGCGAGTCGAAAATAGTTCCGCACGACCCTATGACGCCGTGTCGCGGGGAAGAACGACCGAGCGGTTCGCGGGACGACCCGGGGAGGGCCACGCTCGGTTCGACCGGACGACAGGAGGCGGGAGAGAAACGCCGTCGATCCACAGAAGACCGGAAGCCTCGACGACTCAGCCCGATCCCCGGCGGCGTCGACGCGGGACCGGGATCCGGTCGCGGAGCCACCAGCCGACCGCGGCGAAGACGAGGAGTACCGCGAGCGCGAGGAGGAAGTCGACCGGGCCGTCGCGCGCCCGCTCGACCATGAGTCGCCACGCCGGCCGCGCGACGCCGAGCGCACGCGCGGCGGTGACGACGACCAGGACGACCGGGACGAGGTAGCGGACGACGGGGTAGAGCCGACCGAGCGCCCCGCGAACGGGTGCGAGGTCCGCCCGCCAGGTGAAGACGAACAGGAGGAGCAGCGCCGAGACCGGCAGCGCGAACGTGCCGACGGACTCGTCGACCAGGTCGAGGACCGGGCGGCCGGTGACGGCGAGTCGGGCCGGACTGTAGCTGAGTGCCGAGGGAAGACCCAGGACGAACAGTCCGCCGGTGAGAAGCAGCGTCGCGCGCCGACGGTCGAGCCGCGTGGTGTTCGTCGCGGCGGCGACGCCCACCTCGAGCAGCGACACGGCCGAGGAGAGCGCGGCGAAGAACAGCAGTCCGAAGAACCCCACCGCGACGACCCGGCCGAACGCCATGGTCGCGAACGCCGTCGGCAGGGTGGTGAACGCCAGTTCGGTCCCGAGCGTCGGCTGGAGCCCGAAGCTGAACACGACGGGGAAGATCACGAGTCCGGCGACGACGGCCGCGCCGACGTCCGCGACCGTGATCAGGACCGCCGAGCGGCGCAGGTCCGTCCCCTCCTCGACGTAGCTCCCGTAGGTGAGCATGATTCCCTGCCCGACCGAGAGCGAGAAGAAGACCTGCCCGAACGCGGCGCTCCAGATGCCGGGGTCGGCGAGGACGGAGAAGCGCGGGGTGAACAGGAACGAGGCGGCCCGACCCCATCCGGGGAGTGTGAACGCGTAGAGCGCGAGCGCGACGAGGACGGCGAAGACCGTCGGCATCACGACCCGGGCCATCCGCTCGATCCCGCCGCGGACGCCGAGCGAGACCACCCCGCCCGTCAGGACGGTCACGAGGACGAAGTAGCCGACCGAGAGCCAGCCGCCGGTGAACGCCGCGAACGTCGTCCGCGAGCCGGCGAGCCACGAGAGGAAGAAGCCGAACACCCACCCCGTGAGCACGAGGTAGTAGCTGAGGACGAGCAGCACGCCACCGACGACGAGCCAGCCGAACGCGGTGTAGCCCACGCCGACGGACCGGAACGCCGAGACGACGTCGGTCCGGAGCGTCCGCCCGACCGCGAGTTCGAGGACGAGCATCGGCACCGCACAGACGACGACCGCAATGAGGTACGGAACGAGGTACGCCCCGCCCCCGTTCGTCCCGACGACGGCCGAGAACCGCCAGATGTTCCCGAGACCGACGGCGGCCCCGACCGTCGCGAGCAGGAACCCGAGGCGCGAGGACCATCGCTCTCCGGCCATGTGCCGGCGTGTGACCGGAGGTCCGATAACCCTTCGCGTCCGGCAGCGACCGGCCCCCGGCGTTCGTCCCCCACGTCGAACGGGTCCGGCGGACCTCCGGGCTGGCACGGAACGGGTCCAGCGGACCCCCGGGCCGGCACGGTTTTGTCCCGTGACACACACCACCGCGTGTGTCCGACCGCACGCCGCCGCGTACGTCCGAGACGCTCCCGCGAGCCCTCGACCCGCGGGCGTCCGCGCTCCCCGCGGTCCTCGTCTTCCTCGTCGGCCTCGGCGCGCTCCTCCTCGACGCGACGACCCACACGCGACCCGGTCCGGTGGCGTACCTCCTGTTCCCGACGCCCGTCGCCGTCCTGTCGTACCTCCGGGTCCGTCCGGGGACCGGTCGACGGCGACTCCTCGGGCTCGCGGCGTGGGGCTACGCCGGGACGACCGCCGCCGGACTGCTCACGATACTGCTCGCCATCGCGACCCGCCTGCCCCGACCCTACGAGGCGTGGGAGTTCCTCCTCCTCGACGCGGGGGTGTTCTGCTGGTTCGTCCTCGCGCTGACGGCCGCGTTCGTCGCCGCCGGGCGGACGCGGGGCGCCCGGTCGACCGCGGCGCTCCTCGCCGGCCCGGTCGCACAGTTCGGCGGCTTCCTCGTGCTCGTCCTGCTCACCGCCGAGGACGTCGTGCTGTTCTGGCTCCCCGCGACCGTCCCGGTCCTCTCGGTGGCCCCGTGAACGCGGTCGGTCGTAGCCCCACGAACGGGGCGACGTGACGGGGCGTTTATACGACGGGCGACGGACGTATCCACATGGACGTCCGCAGCATCGACCACGTCAACCTCCGCATCCCCGAAGACGGCGTCGACGACGCGCTCGAGTTCTACCGCGACCGGCTCGGATTCGGGGTCGAGGGGCTCGAACGCTACCGCGAGGGCGACCAGCCGTTCTTCGACGTCCGGCTCGCGCCCGCCCACGTGATCCACCTCTGGCCGAGCGACGAGTTCGAGCCGCCCTCGGGGAACAACTACAACCACGTCGCGCTGGTCGTCGAGAGCGACGTCGAGACCGTGAAGGAGCGGCTCTCGGCGGCCGGGGTCCCCGTCGAGTCGGAACTCGACTCGCCGCTCGGCGCGACCGGGCGGGCGCCGGCGGTGTACGTCCGGGACCCCTTCGACTACCGGGTCGAGCTGAAGGAGCCGACGGACTGACCGACGGGGTCCGACGCGGTCACGACACCCTCACCGTGGTCGGAACGCGGTCGACGTGCCCTCATCGGGGCCGGAGTTCGACCGAGAGGTCGTCGACGTAGTGGGTCGCGTCGCCCTCCCAGATGACGCTCGTGCCGACGGCGCCGTACAGCGTGTCCGTCGAGAGCGTCGGCGTGGTCCACTCGAAGGCGTACTCGCGCCAGCCGTCGGCGAGCCACAGCGGTTCGCGCAGTCCTCCGTACGGCGTCTCCCCGAGGGCGCTCGTGTTCACCCCCGGCTGTGGGAAGTCCTCCTCCGTCTCCGGGCGTTCGGGTCCGAGCCGCATCACGGCGTCCCGGAGCGTGTTGAACGATTCGGACTCGCTCCAGACCTGCGCCGTGACCTCGGCGATGTAGGCCCGCCCCGCCTCGACCGGGACGGGGTGAACGACCCACGTCGTCCCGTCGTCGTAGTCTCCCTCGTTGAATATCCGGAGGCTCCGCTCGCCCTCCGCGGCCTCCTCGTCGGAGATCTCGACCGCCCACTCGAACTCCTCGACGTCGACCTCCGGGCCGATGGCCGCGTCGGCCGTCCAGTCACCGAGACCCTCCTCGAACCCCTCGTGGAAGACCGTCTCGCCGATCCGCCCCGTACAGCCGGCAACGCTCGCGAGACCGCCGACCGCGGCGAGCGAACCGGTCCGGAGGAGGTCGCGCCGTCGCATGACCGGCGGTTGGACCACCGGGTCGATAAGCCTGTGGCCGTCGGTCGTTCGCGGGGGGCCAGCAAAGCCTACGGGCCCCTCGTCCGAAGGCCGTCCATGAGCCACCCGGCCTCCGTGAGACGCCGGTGAGCGCACCCTCCCCGACACCGCTCCCCGAACGCCCCATCGCTCACGTCTACGACGCGGCCTACGCGGGGGTCCCGAACTGGGACATCGGCCGACCACAGCGGGCGTTCGTCCGACTCGCCGAGGCCGGGCTCGTCCGGGGGCCCGTACTCGACGTCGGCTGCGGGACCGGGGAACTGTCGCTGTTTCTCGCCCGACGTGGTCACGACGTGCTCGGGGTCGACCTCTCGCCGCTGGCGATACGGCAGGCCCGCGAGAAGGCCCGCTGGCGGCGGATCGACGCCCGGTTCCTCGTCTGGGACGCGCTCGACCTCCCGCGGCTCGCGTCGGTGGGACTCTCCTTCCGGACGGTCGTCGACTCCGCGATGTTCCACGTCCTCGGCGACCGCGAGCGCGACCGGTTCGTCGCCGGCCTCGGCGAGGTCGTTCGACCGGGAGGACTCTACTGCGTCCTCGGCGACGCCCGCTCGGGCGACCGGGGCGTCTACGGGATCACGCCCGGCGAGCTCCGGCGACGGTTCGGCGAGGCCGGCGGCTGGGAGGTCGTCTTCGCGTACGAGACGGGGTTCGAACGGCGCTGGAGCACGACGCCGGCGTACTTCGTCTGTCTCCGGCGGCTGTGATAGCCGGGGGCGGCGACACACCGCCCTGCCCGCGAGCCGCGCTACGCCGGTGTGCCCGCCTGTCCCGGACGTCGTCGCTCGAACGCCGCCCGGACGTCGTCGCTCAGGTCGAGCACGTCGAGTTCGGACCCGACGTCGATGGACGCGAACTCCTCGGCCCCTGCGGGCGTCTTCTTCAGCACGTTGACGTGGTAGAGGTACGACAGCCGGACGAGCCAGCGGGCGTGGTCGTAGTCCTCCGGGGACTCGACGTAGAAGGTCGTCCAGCCGGACTGATCGAGGAGGTGATGGACGCCGGTCTGCCCCGCTTCGACCAGGGCGTCCCTGAGCGCCCGGAGGTACGCGATGTCGAGCATCCCCCACGCGTGGACGTGGCCGATCTCCCGTGGGCCGACGCGCCACTCGGTTCCGCCGAACCGGTGTTCGCCGACTGTCACACCTTCCCAGAACCCGACCTCCTCGATCAGTCGCTCTACGGTCTCCGCGACGGCCGACCTGTCGTTCGCTGCCATGTCCACTGGAGGCCGGCCATCCGGAAGGCGCTTCCGGCGGGTCCCCCGCGACCGAGGGCCGCCAGCGGCGGCTGTGCGGATGGGATGGTCGGCCCCGCCGCGGGCGTTATCCCCGTCCGACGCCTCCTCCGACCATGCGAATCGGGATCATCGGCGCGGGCAACATCGGGAACGTCGCCGCCCGGCACTTCGTGGCCGCCGGCCACGAGGTCGGGATCAGTAACTCGCGGGGGCCGGACAGCCTCTCGGACCTCGTCGCCGACCTCGGCCCGAACGCGCGGGCGCTGACGGTCGAGGAGACGGCCGACTTCGGCGAAGTCGTCCTGGAGGCCATCCCCTTCGGCGAGTACCGGAGCCTCCCCGTCGAGGCGCTCGCGGACAAGACCGTGATCAGCGCGGCCAACTACTACCCCGAACGCGACGGCGAGATCGATCTCGAGGGGCGCACGCAGACGGAACTCGTCGCCGCACACCTGACCGACTCGACGGTGGTCAAGGCGTTCAACACGATGTACTACGGGACGCTCCGCGAGGAGGCCCGACCCGACGCCCCGCTCGAGGACCGGCTCGTGCTGTTCCTCGCCGGCGACGACCCGGAGGCGAAGGCCGTTGTATCGGAACTGATCGAGGAGCTCGGGTTCGCCCCGCTCGACGTCGGCTCGCTCCGGGACGGGGTGATGATGGAGCCGGGGTCGGCGATCTACAACGAGCCGATGCGCATAGAGCGGGCGCGGACCGTGCTGGAGGACCTCCCTGAATCGAGGAGAGAGTCCCGCCGTTCACGGCGGGCGTGAATCCGACCACTTCCGCCACGGACCACGGTATTATGGTGGATGTGGTCGGAC
>JBEPXB010000034.1:0-11217 GCA_041642135.1 Halobacteriales archaeon
GGCGGTATGGGTGGCATGGGCGGTGGCGGCGGTGGCGGCGGCCCGTTCGGATAGCGGCCCGTCGAGCGGTCACCGGAGCGGGCTGTCGGGTCCGCTCGGGCTGTCGCGCCGTGCGGCGTTACCGACCTACTCGGATCGAGTCCCGTCGACCGACTGGACCCATCCGGAAACCGGGACGTCTTCGAGCACCCGGGCCAGCGCGAGGCCGAACACGAGGAGGTTCCCCCAGAGCCCCGGCTGGAGGGCGGGGTAGAGCGGGGAGAGCGCCGCGAACCCCGGGACGGCGCCCGGCAGGACGTCGACGATCAGTTTGAGCCCGTAGGCGTGACACCCGGCGAGGAACACCCCGAGGACGGGGAGGGTGGGTCGGCCGCGTCCGTCGGCGCGGTCCAGTTCGACCGCGACGAGCACGACGGCGGCGGGGACGAGCGCGACGAGGTAGTAGGTGTAGGTCTTCGGCGCGAGCAGGGGGACGCCAGCGACACCGAGCGCGAAAGCCTCGCGACGGGCGTCGACCGCGAGGGCGGCGCCTCCGGCCACGAGCGCGACGAGTCCCACTCGAACGAGCGTCGCCATCGGGAGCCACGAGAGCGGCCGGTAGTACGGCGGGAGCCACAGCGTCGGCGGGCGGGTCCCGCTCCCCTGTGCGGCCCCCCAGGCCAGCACGTCGAGGTACGTGAGGTTGGCGTCGAGGCCGAAGCTCGCGACCGAGAGGCCGACGAGGAGCCCCCCTCCGAGGACCGCCCCGACGAGGCGGTCGCGGTCGCGGAGGAGGTGCGCGCCGGCCGTCGCGTACGGGAGTTTGACGAACCCGACGAGGGCGGTGAGCGCACCGCTCGCGAGGCTCGCGACCCCCGACGGGAGTCGGCCGAACCGGCGGTCGCCGTGCCCGCGGACGAGACCGACGAACGCGAAGCAGAGCAGCGCAGCCTGGAACGCGGCGGTCTGCCCGAGTTTCACCGAGAGCAGGAGGGGGTGAAAGCCGAGCAGTGCCGGGAGCAGGAGGCCGCGCTCCCACCACGCGAGGCGGGCGCCGAGCGCCGACGCGAGGCCGTCGAGGCCGACCCACAGGAGGACGACGGAGACGACCTGCCAGGCGATCGCCCCCTCGCGGAAGGCGAAGCCCTCGGCGAACGGGTGGAACAGCCACAGCGTGAGCGGCGGGTAGAGGTAGGTCCCGTGGTAGCCGCCGTTCTCGTTCCGCTCGTAGACGGCCTCGCCGGCCTGCCACCGCTCGACGGCGCCCCCGTAGGCGCCGAAGTCGCGGAACCTGAACGGCGAGGCCAGCCCGATCTCGCGGAGCCAGAGGTCGAGGAAGGGGTAGGCCGCCAGGAAGACGCCGAGGAGGAGGGCGGCGGCGAGGAGGCGAGGGTGTTCCCGACGCCGGGCCCAGAGGCGAGCGAGCAGGGACACGGCCACGGCTCCCGACTCGTCCGGTAAGTGTCTTCGGCCGTATCGGGTCGACCGCCGGGTGTAGACGCCCGGGTATCGACGGTCCCGACGGTCGTCACGGGCCACCCCGTCGGGTTTTTTCACCCTACCCTGACGACCCCTGGGTATGTCTATCCGCGAGGTGGCGGCCGGTAGCTACCGCGAGGCGCTGCCGGTACTGGCCGTCAGCGCCGCCGGTGGGCTGTTCGCCGGCGTCGTCCTCGGGGGGATGGAAGCGGAGTTGCAGGAGATCCCCGGGCTCCTGCTGCTCGTGCCGGCGCTGCTCGCCATCCGCGGGAACGTCTACGGCTCGCTCGGCGCGCGGCTGGCGAGCGCGCTCCACCAGGGGCTGGTCGAACCCCGGATCTCGCTCGGCGACCGACGGGTACGGGCGGCCGTCGCGGCGGCGATCTCGAACGGGCTGGCGATGAGCCTCTTCGCCGCGACCGTCGGCTTTCTCCTGGTCTTCCTCCAGGGCCGGTCCGCCTCGCTCGCGGCGCTCCTCGGGGTGGCACTCATCGCCGGCCTGATCTCCGGGGTCGTGCTGGCCACGGCGGTCGTGAGTGTCGTCTTCGTCGGCTACCGGCGAGGCCTCGACCCGGACGCGCTGGCCGGGCCGGTCGTGACGACGACGGGCGACGTGGTGGGCGTTGCGACGATGCTGTTCGCCGCCCGCACCGTCATCGCCCTCGGACTGGTCGGGGGGATTTGACGTGAGCGCCGGCCCGGACACGTGGACCGTCCGGCGGATCAGCCGGTCGATGCTCCCCCTCCTCGCGGTGCTCACGCTGGTCGAACTCGGGAGCGGGCTCGTGCTGGACACGCTCCGCGAGACGCTGTTCGAGTTCCCATCGCTGCTGGTACTGGTCCCGGTCACTATCGGGATGGGCGGGAACCTCGGGAGCATCCTGGCCGCGCGGCTCTCGACGGCGTTTCATCTGGGACTACTCTCCTTTTCGCCCGACGACGAGCGGCTGGCGGGCAACACGCTCGCGACGGTGGCGCTCGCGCTCACGGTCTTCCCCGCCGTCGGGACGGGCGCGTGGCTTCTCCAGGGACTGTTCGGAGCGACCGAACTCGGGCTCGGGACCGTACTCGCGGTGGCGTCGCTCTCGGGGTTCGTGCTCGCGCTCATCGCCGTAGCCGTCACCGTCGCCGCGACGTACGCGGCCTACCGGCTCGGCCTCGACCCCGACGAGGTGGTCATCCCCGTGGTCACGAACACCTGTGACGTCCTCGGCGTGGTCGTCCTGTTCGGGGTCGTCCGGGTGCTGGTGTAAGCTACCCGCGACTGAAGTCCTGTCTTTTACCCACAAGTTCCCGGCGTTCCAGTATGGCGTTTGGGACGCTCTCGACGACGATCTGAGACGAGATGTGGCAGGTCAAGAGGCGAGACGAGAGCGGATACCGATCACGGGGGATGCTCGAATCGGGCTGCTCTCGCAACTGGGATCGCTTCTTGCTCCGGATGACACCGCCGAATTTCGATGTTTTCGTCCCTCTCCACCGACGAGTACATCCCCTCTTGGCGGCGCAACTCGTGGGTAAAAGACAGGACGGAAGTCGTGGGGTTCCGCCTCGAACCATGTCTGACCCCGACGCCGACGGCGAGGAACGAAGCAGCCCGGGACCGGCAGGCCAGGCCGGCTTCGAGAAGAAGAAGTTATACCGCGGAGCCCCCAGGAACCGGCATGACCGACGGAGCGGCCGGGACACGGGCCGCCATCATGGAGGCCACGTTCGAGGCCCTCTCGAAGCACGGCTACGCGGACCTGACCATCCAGACCATCGCCGACGAGTTCGACAAGTCGAAGTCGCTACTCTACTACCACTACGAGACCAAGGACGACCTGCTCGGGGACTTCCTCGGGTTCATCCTGGAGGAGTTCGGGGCACAGGTCGAGGCCGACGAGCGGACGGACCCCGAGAGCCGGCTGTGGGCGGTGATCGAACTGCTGCTTCCCCCCGACCTCGACGAGGACGAGGAGGCCCGACGCCTCCGCACGGCGCTGTTCGAACTGCGGATGCAGGCGCCGTACGACGAGACGTACGCCGACCGGTTCGCGGCGACCGACGAGCGCATGATCGCGGTGGTCGAGTCGGTACTCGAGGCGGGCGTCGAGGAGGGCGTCTTCGACGTCGACCCGGGGACGGGCGCGGAACTGCTCGTCGACGCGGTGACCGGTGCGACGCTCCGCGCGGTGACGACCGGGACGCCCGCCCGGACGGCGCTCGAACCCGTCGAGGCGCTGGTCGAGAGCTTCCGGGCGTAGTCGTCCCAGCGCGTCAGTCGGATCCCCGACTACCCGAGTTCGACCCGGTCGCTCGTGGCGCTCCGGAGGCGGTCGCGGAACCCTCCCACCTCCGCCGTCGGCACCCGCGCCTCGAACGTCACCCGCTCCTCGTAGGTCGCCTCGAACTCCGTCGCGGCGGACTCGACGATCCCTCGCACTGTTCCGGAGTCGTCGTAGTCCACCACCACGCGGACCGTCTCGTGGGGGACCGCCTCGCGGGTGCCGGCGTCGGCGATCGCCTCCTTCGCCGCCCGGCCGTATGCCCGGACCAGCCCGCCGATCCCGAGGTTCGTCCCGCCGTAGTAGCGCGTCACGACCACGGCGACGTTCTCGAGCTCCTGTCCGGACAGGACGTTGAGGATCGGCTTGCCCGCGCTCCCGGAAGGTTCGCCGTCGTCGCTCGCGTACTCGCGGAACGGGTCGACCCGCACGCGGTACGCGGGAACGTTGTGTGTCGCGTCCGGGTGGGTCTCGCGGACCTCGGCAACGAACGCCTCCGCCTCCTCGACGGAATCGACGGGGACGGCGTGCCCGACGAACTCCGAGCCCTTCACCACGAACTCGGCCCGGCCGCGTCCCGCGAGCGTGCGGAACGGCTCCGTGTCGGCCGTCGGTCCGGCGTCCGAACCCGGATCGGTCCCCCCACCTCCCGTCATCTCACTGGATCTCGATCGAGCGGACGAACGGGAGCGCCCGTATCTCGTTTATCAGGTCGCCCGGGAGGTCCTCATCGATGACGATGTAGAGCTTCGGGTCGGCGGCGAACTCGGGGTCCTCGCTGACGGTCTGACGCATCGAGATGCCGTGCTCGGCGATGAGCGAGGTGACCGCCGCGACGATGCCCGGCTGTTCGGTGTCGTAGACGTCCACGGTGAGGACGGTGAGGTCGAGCACCGGCGCGAGGTCCATCAGGCTCGGGATCTGTGAGATGTTCCGGAAGATGCGTTCGAGTTCCTCATCTTCTAAGATGGCGTCGGTCGTCGCGTCGACGACCCGCCGATCGACGCCGATCTCGCGGGCGATCCCCGTGTTGGGGATCTCGATCCCGCCCGAGACCACCCGACCGTCCTCGTTGACGGAGAACCCCCGCTCGAGCAGCAGCCGAACCACGGCCTGCTGGGAGGGGCTGTCCTCGAACTTCCGGAGTATCTCCTCGAACGTCTCGCTGGCCATCGACTCACGACCACTCGGACGGGGGCCGGCTTAGTGGTTTGCCCCCTGGGCCAGACACCAGATCCGATCCTACGGCCGCGGGACCGGGGTGTCGGCGTCGCGTGCCCGCTCGATCAGCGCTCCCTGCTCGGCCTCGTCCATCGGCTCGAACGCCTCGGCGGCGTCCAGTATCGCCGGGACGAGCCGCGGGTCGCCCGCGTTCGTGATCGAGGTGAGCCCCCGCGAGAGCGCGAACCGCAGACACGTCTCCAGGTCCTCGGGGTCGTCGTACGGCTCGTACCAGGTCTCGTAGGGCCGCTCCTCTCGCGCCATGTCCTCGGGCCACGGTGCCTTCGCGAACGCCTTGATCCCGAGCGCGCCCAGCCCCAGTTCCTCGGCGAGGTCGAGCACCGCCTCGTAGTCGTGCTCGGGGCCGTCCTTCCCCGCGAGCGTGTAGTTGGTCGGGAACATGACCGTCTCGAGCGCGTCGATCCGCTTCATCGCCGTCCTGATGAGGCTCGGGTCGCCGTGGCTCGTCAGGCCGACGTGGTCGATCAGCCCTGCCTGCTTCGCGTCCTCGAACGCCGCGAGCGCGCCCGGGTCGTCGCCCTCCCCCAAGATGGTCTCGAGTTCGCCGTAGCGCGTGACGGCGTGGAACTGGTAGAGGTTCAGGTGGTCGACCCCGAGCCGGTCGAGCGAGCGGTGGAGCTCGCCCCACGCGCCGTTGTAGGTCCGCTCCTGTGTCTTGCACCCGAGGAAGGCCTCCTCGCGGCGCTCGCCCAGCACCGGCGCGAGCTTCGTCTCGGCGGTGCCGTACGTCGGCGCGACGTCGACGTGGTTCACGCCGCGGTCCAGTACCTCGTGGACCATCTCGTCGGCGTCGGGCTGGTCGAGCGGGTCGAGCGCGATGGCGCCGAACGCGAGTACCGAACTCTCGTGGCCGGTCGTGCCGAGTGGACGGGTCTCCATACCACGGGTACCGGTAGCAACCACAAGACACTACGGGTCCGGGCGACGGTACGCGAGGCCTACCAGGCGTCCCGGAGGACCCTCTCCAGGTCCTCGACGGAGGGGTCGAACCCCTCGGGACCGAGGTCCATGAACGGGTCGTTCCGGGCGTAGACGGCGGCGTCGTGGAGCCCCTCCTCGGTGGGGCCCTCGACGTCCCGGAGCCGGGAGGGGAGTTCGAGGCCGTCGCGGATCGCCTCGACGGCGGCGACGACCGCCGCGGCCTCGTCCTCGACGTCCGCCTCCACGACGAGCCCCTCGGCGAGCAGTCCACGGCGGCCGTCGACCTGCTCGAAGATCAGCTCGAGGGTCCTCGGGACGACGATGGCGTGGGCGACGCCCTGCTGGAGGCCGAACTCGTTGCGGAGCGCGTGGCCGAACGCGTGGACGACGTTGATCTTGTACGCTTCCGGCATCGAGACGCCGTACTGGGCGAGGACGATGCCCATCACGGCGCGGTCCATCACCGCCGGGTCGTCCGCCTGCCGGAGTTCGGGGAGGGAGTCCCGCAGGTATTTGAGCGACTGGACGGCGGTGGCGTCGGTGATCGGGTTGGCGAACGCGGAGTAGACGGTCTCGAGGGCCTTGTCGAAGCCGTTGATCGCCGACCCCGCGAGGGTGTTCGTCGGCGTGGTCTCGAACAGGGCCGGGTCGTAGAACAGCCCCGTCGGCATGAGCGACTTCGCGACCGGGATGGTCTCGGCGCGGCCGCCGTCGGCGGTCGGATAGGTGATGGCCGCCGCGACGGACATGTCCGCGCCGGCGAACGTCGTCGGGACGACGAACAGCGGCGTCAGCGCGTCGGGGTCGTCCGGGACGGCCACGGTCCCGGTCTCCTCGACCTCGGATCGTATCTCGTCGAGTTCGCGAAACTCCGCGTCGAGCACGCGCACGAACCGCGCGACGTCGAGGCTGCTCCCCGACCCGACGGCGACGATGGCGTCGGCGCCGACGTCGTGCATCCGTTCGACGCCGTCGTATGCCGTCTCGATGCGCTTGGCGGGCGAAGTCTCGTCGAACACCTCGGCCAGCCTATCCCCGAGGCCGGCCTCGATCGGGTCCATCGCCTCGCGGTTCGCGCCGACGTTCGTCCCGGTGACGACGAGCGCCGAGTCGAGGCCGCGCTCGGCCATCGCCTCGCCGAGGTCGGCGACACAGCCCCGGCCGTAGTGGATGGCGCCCGGCTGGAAGTCGTGGACGAACGAGGGGACGTCGAGTGTCATCACCCGTGGATCGCCACACCGGGGCAAAACGTCTTCGCTGGCTGGGATACGGGGGTGACTCGACGATGGGGCCCATGCACGCCCGGGACTGCACCATTCACCCGCCGACCGCGAACGCAGCAGGCCCCCGGCCGACGAACCGTCCGGTCCTCACATCGTGAGCGACCCCGTATCGACGCGTTCGGAGGCTCGTCTGTGTGCTTCGACGGTCGCCGCCGCCCAGGGGCGGCCGGCTCCGTCGGTCGTCCCGGCGTACCCCCGGACCGCTCCAGCGTCGTCGATCAGCTCGACGACGGCGAACTCGCCGAGCGTCCCGACCGGGTGGGGAACGGTGCCGTCGAAGGCGAACAGCGACGTCCCCTCGACCGGGAACGCGTCGCGAGGCCGTCGGGAGGCGCCCGACCGGTCCGTGGACGGCACGTCGCCCCACCCTCACCGTACGGTCGCATGTCCCTTCGAGTGCAGCGCGGGGGACAACGATCTCGCACGTCCGTTCCGCTCCTCCGGATCCGGGAGTCGCGCCGACCCCGGATCCCAAGCCCGTGTCGAACACGACGGGGGCGAGGGCCGGGACGAGCAGCCGGGCGCGCGTGACGGTCTGATACGGTCGTGCGTAACGATTTACCGGCGATCACCCGGACTGGTCGGTCATCGCCGGTAAAGGACTACGCACGACCGTATGAAGGCGGTCGGCGAACCGCCGCCCCGGTGCGTGGGGATCCCGTGACGTCGGGGTCAACACTTCACACGCCGTGGGGTCCGCGAGGCCGAGTCCGGGGTCGGCGTCGGCGAGTCCCTGCAAGAGGGACCGGAACCGCTGTGCGGTCCCGACCGACTCGAGCAGGGCCTGCAACCCCTCCGCGAGGCACGCTCCGAGCGACGTCACCCGGTATCGACGGTCGACGCGTTCCACCAGTCGTCGCCCGCACAGCTCGCGGAGGGTCCGACCGGCCGCCGCCCGGTCGAGGTCGGCCTCCACCGCCACCGCCACCGCCCGTCGGGTCGACGCCCCGGGGGCGACCGCCCGGAGGACGGCTGGCCGGCGGTCAGAGCGCGTCACGGACCGGACGAGTTCGGGCGAGGAGTCCCGCATCTCGCCCCCGCTACGAGGTCGGCGACGAGATGGACGGGGCGTCAGTCGCGGTCTCGGTCCGCCACGCCAGCCCCGCCATGACGACCACGGCCACCGCGAGTGCCACGTACGATATCGGTCCGATCGGGTTCGTCCGCGGTCCCGCGGGACCGTAGGTCCCGACTAGGATCACCGCGACGACGACCAGGACGAGCACGCCGGTGAGCATCGCGGCCGGATACCCGGCGGTGACGCCCCGCCGGAGGAGTCGGTCGCTGATCACGCCAGCCGTCGTCGCGAGGAGGAACAGTGCCGCGCTCTCCGGCGGCGGGTCGAGTCCCGGTGTCTGGACGACGGCTATCAGGAAGAACATGAAGCTCGCCGCCACGAGCCCGCCGGTGAGCGCGACCACGGCACCGTGCCACCGGCTGTCGTTCCTGCTTTCACCCGACGTCCCGCTACCCGCCGCCCCGGTCGCGTCGCTCATCGTCCCAGCAGGCGCCCCTTCAGTGCCCCGAGCATCAGCCGGAGGACTTTCCCCGGCGAGTCCGGGAAGACCCCGAGCTGACGGAGCATCCCCATCGCGTTCGGTAGCACCCACACCTCGGCGATCCGCCCGTCCTCGATGCGGTACTTCTGGAACGCGATAGAGTCGAACGACTCGCCGGTCGGGGCGAGCGCCCCGTACTGGCGCTCCGGCGTCCCGCGGACGGTCGCGTACGCGACGACCCGGTCGCCCTCCACGACGACGTCCTCGACGACGTGTTCGAGGTCGGGGACTGCATCGAGGAGCCCGCGGTGGAACTCGACGAACTCCTCGCGGTTCCGGTCGACGCCCGCGCCGAGCCCGTGGACGACGAGGTCGGGAGTGGCGAGCTCCTCGATGGCGTCGAGCTCCTCGCCGTTCCACACGTTCGCGACGAACCGGCGGACGAGGTCCCTGTTCGCCTCGGTCGTCCCCCGTGAGTCCCCATCCGTCGCCGGCGAGTGGTCCATCTCGGGTGCCATCTACGCGTCCCCCGCGGCCGGCGGTTCGGGGGCCGCTCCCAGCTGTCGGAGGAGGCCGAGTGCGTCGAAGACGAGCCACTTCTCGGCCGCCTTGCCGTCCTCGTGGCGATAGATGGCGATCCCCTCGACGTCGATCCGCTCGCCGGTCGGCGGGATGCCCCTGAACTCGTTTTCGTGGGTCCCGACGACCCGGTGTCGGAACACCACGCGGTCCCCCGCGGTGATGACGTCCTCCTCGAGTATCTCCAGGTCCGGGAACGCGGCCCGGTACGGTCCGACGAACGCCCTGATCGCGTCGGGGCCCCGTCGGTCGGCGGGAAAGGCGGGGTTGTGCTCGACGTAGTCCTCGGTGAGGAAGCCGTCGAGGGCGTCCAGGTCTCCCGTGCTCACGGCGGCCGCGATGCGCCGGACCACGTCCGCGTTCGTCTCCTGCCGATCGGTGGTCGCCATGCTCGGATCACCGACCGTGCGAACGGGGTGCACGGGGTTAACCGCACCCACCGGGAAGTTCTCACGGCGTGGGAGGCCCGGAAGGGGTCGGTACCGTGTTATCGGGCGTCCGACCCC
This sequence comes from Halobacteriales archaeon, assembly GCA_041642135.1. Lineage (GTDB taxonomy): Archaea > Halobacteriota > Halobacteria > Halobacteriales > Haloarculaceae > Salinirubellus. The sequence continues at coordinate 9,756 of JBEPXB010000034.1, forward strand.
TGCCGGAGGCCACGGAACGCCAGGGCCGCGCCCACGAGGAACAGCGCCAGGGAGGCGTACGCCGGCCCGAGGTGGCGGACCTGGTCGACGTGGAAGGCGCCCGAGTAGTGCATCGGCACGCTGATCGCGGTGCCGACGACGAGGGCGACCACGGACGCCGCCCACGCCCACCGCTGCCCCCGCCGGACGCCGTACCACGCGGTCGCGATTCCGAGGACGGCCAGCCCGATGAACATCCCCGCGACGGCCATGCGCACGTGGGCGATGTAGTGGGGTAGCGCCGGGTTGAACGCGGCGAGTTCGGCGGTCGTCGTACCGATGTCGACCCCGGATTCGATCACGCCCTGACCGCCAGCGATACGGACGGCGAGGACGGCCCCGAAGACGCCCAGCCCCGCGAACGCGAGCGCCATGAGCGTCGACCCGTAGCGGAGGTACCCGTCGACGTCAGCGGTTTCGCCGTGCGATGCGACGTCCGAACCCGTCTCCGTCGCCATGTTGACACACCGAACGTGCGAACGGCCCGCGGTCGGTTAACCGCACCCACCGGGAACTTCTCACGGGGTGAGAAGCTCACTGGCCCGATCGGGCTCCACCGGTTCGGCCTCCTCCCTGAGCGACTCGAACAGTTCCTCGGCCCACGGGAGGATCGTCCCGCCGTCGGTCTCGACGAGCCCCTGGATGGCCCCCTCCTCGTCGGTCACGAGGAACATCGTCGTCCGGTCGGCGACGATCAGCTGTGGTTCGATCCCCCCGTCGTAGAGGTACAGTTCGACGCTCCCGGACTCGAACAGCTCCCTGGCCCGCTCGGCCAGGTCGGGATCGGCCGCGACGACGTCGAGAACGCCGGCGGCGATGACCCCCTCCAGCCGCTGTCCCCGCCCGGTCACCCCGCGCAGCGCCGCCAGGATCGGCGCGTGGACGACGCTGTAGCAGAACGTCCGGACGTGGTCGGCTTCCTCGACGACCGACGCTGCCCGCTTCACGGGCGCCATGGGGTCGATCGGCGTCGGGAGCGTCACCTCGGCCGCGGCGAGCCGCTCGAAGTCGACGTCGAGTGCCTCGAGCGGGAGCCACTCGGCGAGCGTCTGGAGCGCCCGGGTCGTCTCGACCGACTCGAACAGCGACTCGAGCTCCGAGGCGACGAGGGCACCCAGCGGGGTGACCCGGTACCGGTGACCGTCCCTCGCGACCAGGTCACGGTCGCGGAAGTCCGCGAGGATGCGACTCAGTGTCGCCCGGGGGATGCCGGTCTCGTCCTCGAGTTCCGGGCGCGTCCGCGGCCCCGGGGCGAGCGTCAGGAGGGCGTCGACGCGGTTCTGGGCCCGCGTGACGAACGAGACGAGGTCGAACGACGGACGCATGCGTGTTGATCGTTAACAACCACCAAAACGTTTGCGCGGGTGGCGTCGGTCCCCCTCCGGTGTTCGTGGCGAGCGAACACCAGATCGGAAGAGCACAC
>JBEPXB010000035.1:0-11171 GCA_041642135.1 Halobacteriales archaeon
CGTCGCGGCCGGCGGGACCATCGTCCTCGTCGCGATCGCCGGCTACCTCGCCGCACAACTCGGAAGCCGCGTGCGCCGCCGGTCCCTCGTCGACCGGCGGACGCCCGCGAGCGACCCGGGGGACGGCTCGACGGAGCCCACACCGGAGGGACGCGAGGACGCCGACTGATACGGTCGTGCGTACCGATGTACCGGCGATCACCCGGACGGGGTCGGTTAGCGCCGGTAAAAGACTACGCACGACCGTATGAAGCGGGCGTTCGGTCCCTCCATTCGGGGTCTCCCGAAGGGCCGACCCCCTACCCATCCCGGTGGACGGATCTACTCGACCAGCTGCATGACGTTCCCGTTGCGCGAGACGTGGATGTCGCGCCCGAGCTGGTAGCCCTTGCGCGCCGCGAGGTCGACGTACGGCGAGAACCCCTTCATGTCCTGGTGGGCCGGGATGACGTGCTGGGGTTCGAGCGCGTCCAGCATCGTGTAGTGGCCCTCGCTGTTGAGGTGGCCGGAGACGTGGATGTCGTCGTAGATGCGCGCGCCCTGCATCCCGAGGAGCTTCTCGGACTGGTAGCGCTGGCCCTCGTTGGTCGGCTCGGGGATGACCCGCGCCGAGAAGACGACCTTGTCCCCCTCGTCGAGTTCGTAGGGGGTCTCGCCGCGGCCCATCCGGGTCAGCATCGCGCGCGGCTCGCCCTGGTGGCCCGTGACGACGGGCAGGAAGTTGCCCTTCCCCTCGTTCATGATGCGCTTGAAGGTGCGGTCGACGGACTTGCGGTGGCCGTACATTCCCAGATCGCCCGGGAAGTCGACGAAGCCGAGCCGCTCCGCAGTACCCGAGTACTTCTCCATCGACCGCCCCAGGAGGACGGGCTGGCGTCCGATCTCCCGGGCGAACTCCACGAGTGACTTCACGCGGGCGATGTGGGAGCTGAACGTCGTCGCGACGATGCCACCCTTGTAGTCCTCCATCGAGGTCAGCACGTCCTTCAGGTGCCGGCGGGCGACCGACTCGGAGGGCGTGCGGCCCTTCTTGCCCGCGTTCGTGCAGTCCTCGATGTACGCGAGGACGCCGTTGCCCTCGCGGCCGATCTCCCTGAACCGCTCCATGTCGATGGGGTCGCCGAGGACCGGCGTGTGGTCCATCCGCTTGTCCAGCCCGTAGACGATGGCGCCCTCGGGGGTGTGGATGACGGGGTTGATCGCGTCGATGATGGAGTGAGTGACGTTGACGAACTCCATCTGGACGTTCCCGGAGTCGCCGATCTCCGTCGTCTCGCCCGGCTCCATCTTGATCAGGTCGTTGTTGACGCCGAACTTCTCCTCGCTCTGGATCTGCTGTTTCACCAGCTCGATCGTGAAGGGCGTCGCCACGACCGGCGCGTTGTACCGGTGGGCGAGCTTGGAGATGGCGCCGATGTGGTCGAGGTGGCCGTGGGTCGGCACGATGGCCTGGACGTCCCCCTCGATGTCGGACATCACCCGGTCGTCCGGGATGGCACCCATGTCGATCAGGTCCAGACTGTGCATCCGCTCGGTCTCGATGTTGTCGTGGATGAGGACCTTCGACAGGTTCAGCCCCATGTCGAAGATGACCACGTCCTCGCCCGCCCGCACCGCCGTCATCTGCCGACCGACCTCCTCGTAACCGCCGATTGTCGCGATCTCGATTTCCATGGTTGGGTCCGAGTCCGGGGTCGCCCGGGGACGCGACACTCGCGGACGACCGGCACACAGCCGGGAACACTCGCGGGTGGCGAGGTGGGGGCTCCGGGGACGGCACCGCCGTCCCCGAGTCGGCGGTCGGACCCCGCGAGGCCCGAAAGCCCCGCGGACCGTCTCCCGCCGACGTCGCCGGTCGCCCGCGTCGCAGTCCGGGGGCGACCGATAGCTCGGTTATCGTGGGCTTGGGAACGGAGCGTTAAATAGTTCGTGACTCGGACCCGGCGGCGAACGTCGGCGCCGACGGCAGCCGCGGAGACGAGCCGCGACGCGGACGTCCGTCTACAGGTACGACGCGTCGTAGTCCTCGCCGTCCCGTGACTCGTTCCCGCAGTTATTGCAGTCGAGACGGCCCATGCTGCCCATCGAGACGTCCGTCGTCCCGCAGTTCAGACAGTAGTACCCGTACCCGTCGCTCCGGTCCTCGTCGGTGAACGTGGCCACGAAGCGTCCCTCGGATCCGGCTACGGGTTCCTCCCCGGGGTACATGGTCTCATCCCCGTTCGTCCCTATCTCGTCCGGCAGGTCCATGTCCTCGTCGTCGGCGGGTCCCGGCTCCGCGTCCGGGTTGGTTCCCTCCCCACCGGAGCCCCCCGAATCCGCCGGTGTCCCGGCATCGGACTCCGCGTACACGTACCCGACGATGTCCTCGCCGGCAATCTGGATCGACCGCTCCTCGACCCGCTCGAAACCGAACCGCTCGAAGAACGACCCCGAAGACGTGCTCGCTTCGAGCGTGACCGCCCGCGGGTCCCCGGACCGGTCGTCGATCTCGGAGACGGCCCGCTCGAACAGCGCCGTCCCGACACCGAGTCCCCGGCGTTCGGGGTCGACCTCGAGCCACCGAACCGTCCCCCCGGCCACGTCGGTCGTGATCTGCACGAACCCGGCGAGGACGTCGTCCACGTCGGCAACGTACAGGCTGGCGTCGTCGGACGCCATCCGTTCGCGCAGCACGTCCTCCACGAACACCTCCTCCATGATCCCCTCGATGTCGTCCGGGCTCAACGCGTACGAGGCCGTCAGGGAACTCTGTGCGATCTCGCGCAGCCGCCCGACGTCGCCGGGGTCGGGGGATCGGACGGTCGGGTGTCCGCTCATACGGATACCCCGTCGACGCCGTCCTCTGCCCCCGAGCCGCCGTACTCGACCACGTCCGCGACGGGGGTCGCGAGCCCGTCCGGCATCGAACCAGTGACGGACCCCGTCCCGACGGCACCCTCGTCGTAGACGGTCGCGCCGTTCTCTCTCGCGAGCCGGTTACAGTTACCCATCGTCCACGTTCGAGTTCATAGACCCAAGAGGGTTCTCCCTGGTCCTGCAGGCTCCGTCGAACACTACCCGTCCCGGGTTTCCGAGACGCCTGCAGAGCACGGGGGGACTGGGACGAGACGTTCCGGTCGCTCGACCGGACTCGCTCACTGCGTTCGCTCCACGGCAGGGCTCAGATCGGTCCTGCTCTCTTGCTCCCCTGCGGTCGCCCAGTGCGCGGGACCGGATTTGAACCGGAGCGAGACGTTCCTGCTCGGGCCTGTGGCCCTGCGCGGGCTGCGACTCGCAGGGTTCAAATCCTCCGTTACGATTTCGTCGCTCGCGTCCGCTCGCGACCGAAATGCGCGGGACCGGATTTGAACCGGCGGACCCCTACGGGACAGCGTCCTAAGCGCTGCGCCGTTTCCTGGCTTGGCTACCCGCGCGCACCCCGAACTACGACACAGGCGGCCGAAAAGCGTGTCGCTCTACCGCCCCGCCCGCTCCTCCATCGCCGAGGCGAGCCCGTCCCAGTCCGCCTCGGTCGACCCCAGCACCTCCAGTTCGTCACCGATGCCGAACTCCCCCGGTTCGACCACGTCGGCACAGATCCCGCCGCGTCCTTCGCCCAGTGCCCGGGTGACGCCTTCCTCGTCGGCGACGTCCTCGACGTGGGCACACGGCGGTCGGGGTCGGGTGCCCTCGAAGACCGCCTCGCCGACCCGGAACCGCGCGTCCAGCAGGTCGTGAACGTCCACGCCCTCCGTGACGACGTTCCGGCGGTGCCGCCCGTCGATCAGGTCGATACCCGTCGACTCGCGGATCTCGACGAGCGCCTCCCGGGCGACGAACGTCACCTCGCAGACGTCGAACGGCGAGTAGTACCCTTTCCCCGTGAGGTACCGGTCGCCCTCCAGCCCGCCCTCCACCGCGCGTATGGACTCGACGGACGCCATCGGGGCGGAGTCCTCCCGCGCGGTCCAGACCTGCGTGATGATGGTCATGCTACGTGCTGGCTCGCAGACGCCATAAGCGGTCGGCTGGAGCGGAGCCACGGCGAACGTCCGACGGCCGCGGTTCGAACCGTATCGAGGGATCGGTCGACACGGACGCCACACATCCCGGGAAATCGCCCCACGCGACGGACGGAACGCAACCTATTTCAAGCGCTCACCTGTACCTCCAGCCCAGGGCTGGTAGCTCAGTTAGGCAGAGCGTCTGGCTCTTAACCAGACGGTCAGGGGTTCAAATCCCTTCCAGCCCGTTTCTGCGAGGACAGCGAGGTTCGAGCGACGAGCGTACCTCGCGTGAACGGCGAACGCCTCGAGCTCGGAACGGCGAGACCCGACCGTAGTGGGCGACCTCCGAGGCTGTGCGCTCGGCCACCCGAGAGGCGAATACGTATCCCCCGTCGGGTCGTAGCCGTTCCGAACTCGATGAGGGAGACGTTCCGGTCGACGACGCTCGCCGGACTCGCCGTCCTGGCGGTCGCGCTGGCAGCGGCCACGCTCGATTCGACGGTCGCGCCCCGGGGGACCGGCCGGAGCGGTTCGGTCGGCCCCGGCGGCGAGGGGAGGGGCGGGTTGATTCCGCTCCCGAACGCCGAACCGCCGATCGAGGAAGCCACGACGCTCCCGTTCCCCGCCGAACTCCTCGCAGCACTGGGCCTCGTCGTACTGCTCCTGATGCTCGCGTACGTGCTCCGGTACTACCGACGGACCGTCAGGATCGTGCTGGTCGTCACGGTGCTCCTCGGTCTGTCGTACCTCCTGATCCAGTCCCTGTTCGCGCTGGCCACGCCGCCGGACCCGTGGGTCTTGCCACCGGGAGACGGCCGGATCTTCGGCGGTGCGGGCGGCGGTGGGGGTGGGGACACGACACCGTCACGCGGACCGTCGCTGGCGCTTCTGTTCGTGCTGGGCCTCGTCGTCGTCGTCGGTGCGATCCTCGGTCTCCGCCGGACGGCGACCGGCGATGGAGAGGAGGCGATGGACGAGGCCGGTAGCGGACCCGCGGAGGTCGCGGCCGTCGGCCGGGCCGCGGGCCGCGCGGCCGACCGCATCGAGCGGGAGACGGACGTCGACAACGAGGTCTACCGGGCGTGGCGCGAGATGACCGAGCTACTCGATGTCGACGAGCCGGGGACGAGCACCCCCGGGGAGTTCGCCGCGGCCGCGGTCGAGGCCGGGCTCGGCCACGAGGACGTCGAAGAGCTCACCAGGCTCTTCGAGGACGTCCGGTACGGCGAGCGGCGACCGTCGGCCGAGCGCGAACGACGGGCGAGCGCGGTGTTCCGGCGGATCGAGGACCGCTACGCGGGGGGAAGCCCGTGAACTACCGCCGCCTGGCGTCGCTCCTCGGCGTCGCCACACTGGGGCTCGGCCTCGTCGCGATGGTCGTCCCCGTAGTCGTGCCGTTCGGTCCGGGCCCGGTCCTCGTCTGGAGTGTCGGCGGCCTGGTCCTCCTGCAGGCGCTCCGCGTCGTCGGGGACCGCCGCCGGAGCGACCCCGACGAGGCGGTGACGCCGGACCCCGAACGCCCGACCGCGACGCCGCCGCCGGGCGAGGACCTCGACGCCGTACTCGAGGGGTTTCTCGACACTCGGGGCGTCACCTTCCACCGGGGCCGTGCCCGGGAGGGGCTCCGCTCGGCCGCGGTCGCCGTCCTCACGCGGTACGGGACGTACTCGGAGGTGGAGGCCGAGGCCGCGCTGGACGTCGGGTCGTGGACCGACGACCGTGTCGCCGCCGCGTTCCTCGGCGAGGGGAACGTTCCACCGTCACCGCTCCTGACCCGGGTTCGGAACCGGTTCCGTAGCGAGAGTCCCATGGAGCGGGTGGTCCGACACACCGTGGACGCGATCGTCGCGGCGGCCGGACTGGACCCTCGGTCGGGGGGATCGGACGAGACTGCCCGACGACGCGTGACCGTTCGGGGCCGCGGGTCGCGTCGGACTGGCGCCGCCCGCGGACGTTCACCGACCGGCTCCACGACGCGAGGGGAGGACGGGCCCGCCGGTGACGGATCCGCCGGTGATGCTCGGGGCGCGCTCGTGCGTGCGTCCCACCCGACGGGTCACTGGCGGGGAGTGAGCGTCGTCGCCCTCGTCGGGATCGGCGCGGGCGTCCTCGTCGGCGAGCCCGCGGTGCTGCTCGCCGCAGTCGTCGGGATCGGCTTCGCCGCCTACGCCCGGTCGTCGGCCCTCCCGCCCGGAACCGTCTCGATCGAGCGGACCCTCGAGACGGACCGCCCGGCCCCGGGCGAGGAGGTCGAGGTGAGCGTCACCCTCACGAACGAGGCCGACCGGTACCTCCCCGACCTCCGACTGGTCGACGGGGTCCCCGAGGCTCTTGCGGTCACCGACGGCTCGCCACGGTTCGGGACGGCGCTCCGACCGGGCGAGCGGACGAGCTTCTCGTACACGGTCGAGGCCCGTCGCGGGGTCCACACCTTCGGTCGGGCACACCTCGTGGCCCGCGACCTCCCCGGGTCGACCGAGCAGGAGCGGTCGGTCGAGGCGAGGACGGACACGACCCTGACCTGTGTCCCGCGGCTCCGACCACTGACCGAACCGGTCCCGCTCCGGGGGCAGGCCACGCAGTACGTCGGGCAGGTCGAGACGCCCAGGGGCGGCGACGGGGTCGAGTTCTACGCCACCCGGGAGTACCGACGGGGAGACGCGCTGAGCCGCATCGACTGGCACCGCCGGGCCCGGACGGGCGAGCTCACCACGATCGAGTTCCGGGAAGAACGTGCCGCCAGGGTCGTGATCGTGATCGACGCGACGGCGGCCGCGTACCGCTCGGCGGAGCCGTACGAGCCGCACGCGGTCGACCGTGCCATCGACGCGGCCGGGCGGATCTACGCGAGCCTGACCGGGTCGGGCGACCGGGTCGGGATCGCCGCGCTGAGCGCCGAGGAGTGTTGGCTCGCACCGGGGTCGGGCGTCGATCACGCCGTCGAGACACGGGCGTTACTCGCGACCCACCCCGCGCTCTCGCCCGTCCCCGGGGAGGATCGCTCGACGACCCGCTGGCAGCGGCGGCTCCGAAAACGGCTCCAGCCCGGGACACAGGTCGTCTTCCTCGCGCCGCTCGGCTCCGCGTCCGGCGACCGGTTCGCCCGGGAGTTCGAGGCGTACGGCTACCCCGTCACGGTCGTCAGTCCCGATCCGACCGCCGACCGGACGCCCGGTCACCGCCTCGGGCGGGTCGCGCGGACCCTCCGCATCTCGGGGCTCCGTGCCGCCGGGATCCCGGTCGTCGACTGGCCGCGGGACCGGACGGTCGACGAGGCGATCGCCCGCCACAACGAGGGATGGGAGCGATGAGCGAGGCGACGGGCTCGGGGCGGGGGATCGACCGTTCGCCCACACGTCTCGGTCGATGGGCGTCGACGGGTGCCGGGGTCGTCGCCCTCGCCTCGGTCGGGCTCTACTCCTGGCCCGCGCTCGTCGCCGGGACCCTCGGACTGCTCCTCCTCGGCGTCGGGCTCGTCCGCGGGACCAACGGACTCGTCGACGGTGGCGCGTTCGCCCTGATCGCGGGTGGGGTCCTCGCCGGCGCGGAGGGTGCCCCCGTCCTCCCCGTCCTGGTCGGCGTCGTGTTCGCCGTCCTGGCGTGGGATTTCGGTGGGACCGCGATCGGCGTCGGCGCCCAGCTCGGCCGCGAGGCCGACACGGTGCGCCTCGAAGCGACCCACCTCGCGGCCAGCACCGCCGTCGGCGCAATGGTCGTCGGCGTGGGGTTCGGTCTCTACCGGGTCGGGACCGGCGGCCAACCGATCGCCACTCTCCTGCTGCTGGTGATCGCCGCCGTCCTGCTGGTCGAGGCGCTCGACTAGTCGACGAGCGGGTCGGCCGGCGGCGAGAGGGTCGACGGCCGGTCAGTCGACGGTCGGGACTTCCACTCGACCGAGCACGTCCTCGATCACCCTCGACTTCCGGACGCCGTTGACCCGTGCGTCCGCGGTCAGCACGAGCCGGTGGGCCAGCACCGGTCCAGCGACCGTCTTCACGTGGTCCGGGGTGACGTAGGTCCGACCCTCGACGACGGCGCGTGCGCGGGCGGTCTCGAACAGACGTTGCGTGCCCCGCGGCGAGACGCCGATCGACACCCGCGGGTCCTCCCGCGTGGCCCGGCAGACCTCGAGGATGTAGTGGACGAGGTCGTCGTCCACGCGGACCGTCTCGGGAACCCGCTGGAGCGCCCGGACCGCCTCGGTCGAGAGTACCGGTTCGACCGACGGACTCCGTTCCTCGCGGCTCGCCCGCCGGTACAGGAGTTCGGCCTCGCCCTCGTAGCTGGGGTAGCCCATCGCGGCCTTCACGGCGAACCGGTCGACCTGCGCCTCGGGCAGGCTGAAGGTCCCCTCCTGTTCCACCGGGTTCTGGGTCGCGATGACGAAGAACGGCGACGGGAGCTCTCGCGTCTCGCCGTCGGCGGTCACCTGCCGCTCCTCCATCGCCTCGAGGAGCGCGCTCTGGGTCTTCGGCGGCGCGCGGTTTATCTCGTCGGCGAGGACGACGTTCGCGAAGATCGGTCCCTCGCTGAACTCGAACGTCCGGTCGCGCTCGTCGAAGACGTGCGTCCCCGTGACGTCCGTCGGGAGGAGGTCGGGGGTGAACTGGACCCGCGAGAAGGACAGTCCGAGCGCGGTCGCGATGCTCCGTGCGGTCAGCGTCTTCCCCGTTCCCGGGACGTCCTCTAAGAGCACGTGTCCCCGCGCGAGCACGCCGAGGAGGACGGTCTCGAGGAACGATCGGTCCGCGATGACGGCCCGTTCGACCTCGGTGAGGACGGCATCGCACCGGTCGCTGGCTTCGGCGACGTCCATGGTCACGGGATCCCCGCTGGTTCGCACATCGGTCCGAATAGACCTGCGGTCCGTATGAGTCCTCCCCTGCTGGGTACCGAGCCCGGTCGATCACGGGATCGGCTCGGACCGGACTGAACGCGTACGGAGGCTGAACGCGTACGGGGGGTCGAGGAGAGCTGGTTCCCGGGATCCCGACCTACTCGTTCGGCTTGTAGTTCGGCGCTTCGTCGGTGATGACGACGTCGTGTGGGTGGCCCTCGGTCTGTCCGGCCGAGGAGACCCGGACGAACTCCGCGCGCTCCTTGAACTCCGGGATCGTGGCGGCGCCGACGTAGCCCATCCCGGACTGCATCCCGCCGACGAGCTGGTGGAGTTCCGATTCGAGCGGGCCCTTGTACGGCGTGGCCGCCTCCACGCCCTCGGGGACGAACTCCTCGTCCTCCGGTTCCTCCTTGAGATAGCGGTCGCCGCCGCCGGACTGCATCGCACCCACTGAGCCCATCCCGCGGTACTGCTTGTAGCGCTTGCCGTTCATCGTGATGACCCGACCGGGCGCCTCCTGGGTGCCCGCGAAGTACGACCCGAGCATGACCGCGTCCGCGCCGGCCGCGATGGCCTTGATCGCGTCGCCGGAGTAGCGGATGCCCCCGTCGGCGATCACGGGCAGCCCCGCCGGGCCGGCGACGTCGGCGACCTCCGAGACCGCGGTGATCTGGGGCATCCCCGCGCCGGTGACCACTCGAGTCGTACAGATCGAGCCCGGGCCGATACCGACCTTGACGCCGTCGGCGAAGTCGACGACCGCCTCGGCGGCCTCGCGGGTGCCGACGTTCCCGACGACGACGTCGGCCGAGACCTCCTCCCCGATCGTCCGCGCGGAGTCGATGACGTTCCGGTTGTGCGCGTGTGCGCAGTCGATGAACAGGATGTCGGCGCCGGCCTCGTCGGCGGCCGCCGCCCGGTCGGCCTCGAACGGCCCGACGGCGACGCCGACCCGGAGCGACCCTTCGTCGTCCCTCGCGGCGTCGTCGTACGCCCGGCGGGCGAGGATGCCCTGCATCGTCACGAGGCCCACCAGTCTATCGTCCTCGTCGACGATCGGGACGCGCTCTATCTTGTGCTCGTACATCAGTTCGAGCGCCTCGCGAGCGGTGACGCCCTCGGGGGCGGTGATGACCTCGCTCGTCATCGCCTCGCGGACCTCGTCGCGGTCCGAGACTTCGAGATACGGGCGGATGTCCGTCCCGGAGATGATCCCGAGGACGGTGTCGTCCTCGTCGACGACGGGGGCGCCGGAGACGCCCTCGCGGTCCATCATCTCGTCGACCTCGCGGACGGTCTGCTCGGGCGAGGCGGTGACGACGTCGCGGATGACGAGTTCGTCCGCGCGCTTGACCCGCTCTACCTGTCGGGCGGTCTCTTCGACGGTCATGTTCCGGTGGAGCACCCCGAGGCCGCCCAGTCGCGCCATCTCGATCGCGAGCTCGGCCTCGGTGACGGTGTCCATCGCCGCCGAGAGCACCGGTACCGTGAGTTCGACGTTCGTCGAGACGTGCGTCGTCGTGTCCGCGTCGTCCGGTTCGACGCGGCTCTCCATCGGCCGCAGGAGCACGTCGTCGAACGTCAGCGCCTCCGGGACCTCCAGCTTCGATGAAAAGGGACGGGAGTCCTTCGCCATGTAAACCGTCCGGCAGGGCGCGGGAAAAACGTTGCGAGCCGCCACCCGCCGCGCGCGTCGTCACCACACGCCGAAGCGTGCCCCGCCGCGTGCTGGAGGCACGAGGACTGAACCACCGGGCACCCAGCCCACCTCGGCGGTCGGTCGGCCCACGAGCCGGCGAGCGACGTCCTCGGCCCGTGACCGGCTCACCCCTCCGCTGGACGAACGTGTACTTCCAAGCGCGAGTAACGACATCAGTTACGGGTTTCGCGGGGTGTTGCGGTCGGGCCGTGGAAACGAGACTCACGCAACGCTTATGATTAAATCAACTCTTGCCCCTACTATGGACTCCGAGTGTCCCACCACCGTGCGTATCGCCGGGGAACCGACCCACCCTGCCGGCGAGACGTTCACATTCGCGGCGTGGGACACCTTCAAACCGGAGTTTCGGGGCTCTCGACACCGCGGCGGCGACTGGAACCGCCGCTCCGTCTTCGCCCGTGCCTACCGGTCGGCCCGCGCGGCCGACTGTGGGGACGGCAGGTGTCGCGACGCGTCCCACCCGTCGGCCCAGGGGTACGGCCGTCCAGCCTGACGGATGAGCGTCTCGCGCCACCCGGTCGCGCTCCGCCTCGAGGGGCTCGTCGGTGACGGCACGAAGCTGCTGGCGACCGTCATGGCCCTCCCGCTGATCGACGGGATCTTCCCCGCGCTCATCCTCGCG